>JAJRTT010000538.1 GCA_024278155.1 Bacteroidota bacterium
CGTACCGCCCGTAATCCATTTTTGGTGTTCCGGGTCGGCATATAAATAGAAATTAAACCCATCTGTATTCTTAACGGTATAACATATGGTGGGCGCCAGCACATCCGGGCCGTTCGTCACCACGGGATATACGGGTTCTTGAACATCTTCAATCCTGGCATGGAAGTGTGAACCGGCTTTAGCATGAAAGCCTTTATCCAGGATAATTGAATTGCCTGCAAAAAAGTAAACATCTATCCCGGTAAAGGCTGGATCAAGGACAGTAAAAGGTGGATCATAAGGATACCCAGTATTAACAGCTGATGGGGACTTAGCGGTACAATAGATATTATTGCCTGCAAAGTAAGTATGAAGTCCTTGGTTTTGATACGAAAAAACAGTATTCATAAATGTAAGGTTTTCTGCTGTATAATTGCATATTGTTTTCTCCCATGAAAAATCAGGGTCATCTACGTATGCATTACTAATATAAAAATCCATGTCTTGGGGTGCTCCATGAAAATTGCAATTAGCATTTTTGTATTCAAAATATGAATTTGCGCGGACGTAGGTAGTCTCACCTTCTGGCGACCAAGAGAAAATATCCCTTGAAACCAAGACAGCCTCATTGTTTGCACTCATAAACATACCCTTTTTCCCTATGGCCATTTTGACATGAACTAATTCATTTGCATCAATTTGAACATTCAATACTGCATGTTCCCTACCCACACCATCATCTTTTCCAGGTGTAAAATTAATGTGTGCATAAAATGAAAGAACGATTTTATCTTTGGGAGGCGGAGCATAATACCAACCAATCCTCAAACTATTGGTCCTTTCCAAGTCTTGATCTGTGCATAATTTCATGACTTTTTGTTTTCTTGTTTGTTCTCCATCTGTACATGGATTTTCCAAGATATATTTACAGTTTTCGTCAAATTTAATGTCGAAACATAAATTCCTGTAAAGTGATTTATGTTTCTTTGTTTCAGACTTCCATTTTGTTGAAAAATTATATGGCGACCAACCTTCTGGGTGTTCTATCGTACAGGACCCCAAGTACTGTTGAGCTATAATTAATTCCGAAATCAAAACTAAAAATACTATAATTATTGTTTTTGTGTTTTTCATAATTTTTTTATTAAAAGTAGAAATAGTAACCTAACCTTAAACCATAACCTAAATCGTCCCATATCCATGTTGATGTCCTTTCTGTGTTGTTATACCCATCAAAACCTTTGTATGTTGACCATAATAATGGGTTAACCTGTAACATAATCGAATTGTTGCTATTTATCACGTATTTATATCCTATTATCAAAGGGACATGAAACCTTTGACTTCCAATTTTCATTATACCAATCCCCGAAACAAGAAAATGCTTTTTTTTGCCATAAAAAGCTTCCAAATAAAACTGAACCGATGAAAGGCTCGGTTCGATAATAGGCATCCTTATGCCTAACCCAATTTTACTATGGATTTCAATTTTTTTCAATTTTAACAACCTTACACCAAAATTAGGATATATTTCATAATCATAAGAATTAAAATGCCCAAGAAAGTAAACAAGTTCCATAGAAACATTAATGATTTTATCATTTTGTAAACTGTCTTGAGCAATCGTTCCTCTTGTATTTAAAACAAAGAATAGTAATAGAAAGAAAAGATTAAGGCACTTATTGCTTTTTAAGTGTTTTTTAGTTTTCAAAAACATACTTTAGGCTTATTGTGTATTATTATTATCTTTTTTGTTGGAGATTTTCTTCTCCAACTCAATCACATAAAGCGTCAATTCCTCTATCTTCTTCAGCAGCATCGCGTCCATTTCGCCCATGTTGTAGCCGTTTTCCAAGACCTCTGCTTCGGAAGGTATTTCGGGGAGGTGGCCGTTTTTCTTTATGAACCCCTCTACTTCGGTCAATGTCGCCAGATCGTAGGTTTCTTCGAATACTTCGTCCTCCCATCCTTTCATGTTCTTTACCTCTATTTCGCCGGCCTCTATCTTGTTGGTTACATATAGGAAAGCCATGTTCATTTCTTCAATGTCCATCGAGGCCACTTCTATTGAGCTTGCTTTTATGTTGCCCGCCACATCGAGCATGGCAACCGGGTTTTGTGTACCAATGCCCACGTTCCCGTTGTTGAGCAAGGTGAGCGGGTACCTCCAGTCGGCCCAAGATATTTCAGAACCGGCAATACCTTCGGGTGCGGTACTGAAAGTTATGTCGCCCGTTGCGCTAAAGCGCATCATTGCCACCTCGTCCCCCACGATCCTTTTGCTGCTACCGTCCCAGTCATAGTTATAGCCTATTATCTTGTTCCCTCCATTGTGGAAAGTCCAGCGGTCGCCTATTTGGAGCTTCTCCACCGGGCTGTCGGTCCCAATCCCCACATTGCCGTTTACCCGGTACGCATTTGCCCCGTCCAGTTCCCAGTCGCCATCGTCAATGTTCAGCGTCATGGGATCCACCCAGCTTGCAAGCCCGGTGGCATCGGACTGGAGGATTTTCCCGGCCGCCTGTGTGCCATTGTTGAGCA
>JAJRTT010000539.1 GCA_024278155.1 Bacteroidota bacterium
CCTGTATTCTCCTTGATGTTTCCTTGGCCACGTCAAACCACCAGTTCTTTTTGTCCTGGTTACTGTAAAACCCGGCTTTCTTCACAAGTTCAATAGCTTTCAACCTGTCTGTATAAGGGAATTCGGGCGTCTCGAAAACAATCCGCGGGTTAATGGAATGGAAATCGTGTATTTTTTCGGTTGCTATTGTTCCTTCTTCCAAAACATAATCCCATTGTGGTGTCCCCTTGAAAGGCAAGATCGTATAGAAATTAATATAGTCGCATTCCGATTTTTTCGCATATTCCAAGGACTCTTTCACGGTTTCCAGCGTTTCGCCCGGAGCTCCCATTACAAATTGCCCAAGGACCTCGATGCCCGCTTTTTTGAATATCCTGATACCTTCGGTCACTTTTTCGATATTTGTCCCTTTGTTCATCTTTGCCAACATATCGTTGTTTGCCGATTCGATCCCAATGGCCACATTGTAGCAGCCGGCCTCTTTCATTTTATTGGCAATGGGTTGTGTTATGATATCGGCCCTTACGGAAGTGGACCAAAGTATCTTGGTTTTGTTCCGGATCAATAAATCACAAAACTCCTCTACCCGTTTTAAATCAACATTGAAAGTGTTATCGGCAAAGACCAGGATTTTTTTCCCATAATTTTCGACCAGGAATTCAATTTCATCCACAAGTCCCCTTGCCCCCCTTTTCCTCCAGTTTTGTTTCCACATGAAAGTTGCATTGCAATAAGCACACATATAAGGGCAGCCACGGCTTGTGACGATACGGTGGAGTGGGTACCTGTCCATGTGGAAAAGTTCATAAGCAGGAATTGGCAAACTGTCGAGGTCTTGGATTTGTTTCCGTGGAGGGTTAGTGGTTATCCTGCCATTACTTGTCCTAAACATCAACCCCTCAATATCTTCAATGTTTCCTTTGCCTTTCAGGAAATGGACAAATTCGGAAAACGTTATTTCACCTTCACCATAAATGGCATATTCAGCAGGTGTTTCCTCGAAAATTTCATCCATGATGGTAGTTACGTACGGGCCACCAAGTACAACCGGGATGTTCCCATTGTTTTTTATCCGTTTAAATATTTCAATGGTTTCAAAATAGACAGGCGACAAAACGGTAATGCCAATTAAATCGAAGGGTGTTTGGAAAAAAGCATTTGTTTCCTTCCTTGTTGCTATCCGGGTATCCAAAACCGTGAATTCAAGGTTGGAATGGTGTTGGCGGGCATAGGCAGCAATATAGCCCAATCCGAGGTGCATGGTTTTGTACCTTCTGTCTTTGTTTGGAAATACGAGGCCTATTTTCATAATTAATTATTACCAAGCGATTATTTTTCTTTTCTGGAAAAACTTCCCAGTGGGTATTTCTTTTTCCGTTGCCAGCCATATTGCGGTGTCGGCTCCTTCGTTCACGCCGAGTGGGGCATCTGGCCCTCCCATATCCGTCCTGACCCAGCCCGGGCACATGGCATTCACTTTTATCCCTTTATCCTTTAATTCATTTGAAAACATGATCGTTAAAGCGTTTAGCGAGGATTTTGACAAACTGTAAGCAGGGTAAGTTCCCGTAAGGCTTTCTAATTGCCCCATCCCGCTGCTCACGTTGATTATCCGGGCATCTTTGCTCTTTTGCAGTAATGGGACAAAAACCTGTATCATCCGCCATGCACCATAAAAATTTGTTTCCATTATGTGTTTTACATTTTCCAGGGAAATGTCTTTCGCCCCTTGCTCTTGCTTGAGGATGCCAGCTTTTCGTAACAAATGTGTGGTTTTTTTCGCCAAATGCCATGTGCCCTGGAATTTTGATGCCAATTTGTTTTTTGTTTTCCCTAAGGTCGATTCTGCCTGGATTTGGCTATTTGCCCCTAAACCGGCGTTGTTGATCAATATGTCCAGTTTCCCAAAATCTGTATTTATTGATTCAAAAAGCCTTTGGGTGCTGTCATTGTCCGTTACGTCCAATTGCCTGGCATATACATTTTTGCCAAGGGTTTTTGCGGCTTCCTTCCCTTTGCCCAAATCCCTTGTCCCAAGGATCACGATAAATCCGCGCCCGTCCAATTGCCTGCAAATTTCCAGACCGATCCCCCTGTTTGCTCCGCTAACCAAAACTGTTTTCATTTGCTGTTAATTGATTTTCAATTGTAGTTTTTTTTCGTTCTCGAAATTGCCCTTTGGAAAATAAATGGAAGTATCTTCAGCAATGCGTTTTTGTTTGCAATAGGGTATTTCAGGATGGAGGCAAACATGTTCCGGCTGAAATGATGGCAACACCCGTTGCAATACGGGTGGAACCTTTCGTTTTCTATATCGTCCTTGATGTCTGTCGTTGCTTTCGTCCATTGTGCCAATAAGCCCGACTGTCGGTTTTCATGGATACTGGTTTTGGCCTTCGCCAGACCACATGCCTGTATGCCGCCATCATAAGTAATATCGATAATAGCGTATAGTTCGCGGCAATAAAACTTATTCAGCACTTCTTCGAAAAACCATTTCCCATCTGGGTTTCCCACGGTTTTTATATAGTGTTCGATCCAAGGCAGTATCCTGTAAACGTTTGTGCTGATCCGATGTGATTTCTCAAAATCCATTATTTTCCCAAGTTCGCCCATTAAAATATCCAACTTGTCAATTCCCACATTGAGTTGTGGTTTTGACGCGACAGCTTTTCTGTCAGCATAATTGGAATAAGAAATTATGGGTTGGAAAAGGACTTTTGTAACCCCTATTTCGTGTGCTTTGATAAATGAATTAAACAAATCGTGAAAGTTGAATTTTGAGATGGCCGTTAAAATTGTGACAGGGATTTTGTTTTTATGTAAAAGCCCAATGGATTTTATGGCATTTGAAAGGGCTGTTTCCGTTCCACGTGTACGGGACTGTATTTCTTGCTGAAAAGAGTCGATGGAAATATTGATCGATGCTTTGTGCTTCATTAATACATTGACTTCTGCTTTGTTTAATTTGTGGATTGTCATCCCATTACTGGTAATCGCACATTGTATTTTCTTCTTTCCGGCGTATTCGACAATGTCGATAAGTTCGTTGAATAACAAAGGCTCACCTCCGTTTATAGCAATTCTTTGGATTTTATTATCGTTCATTTCATCAAGAATCCATCTCATGTCATCCACTGATAGTGTCCCTTTCAGTTGGGATTCAACTTCCTGGCCAATTTCACAGTAAATGCATTTTTGGTTGCATTTGCCTGTTAGGTTTATGGATACGATAGATGGCCCCAGACGAAATAATTTTAGTGCGAAAAATTCAGGGACGTAGTTTTTAAGGAACTTGGAATGCATTTTGGCTGAAAATATTTATGATGTCTCTGGTATTGATGCGGCACAGATTCCGGTTTGTAGCCGAAATTTGAAATCAATCCCACCAATCAAAAGTAAATAAATATCCAAGAGGTTTTTGGGCAATCTTAAAAATTTATTCAAACAGAAATAAACTTTGTTAATTTTGCACCTGCTTTTTTCGGTTTGGGTTTCGTATCCCGAATTTCGGAAATCGCAAATCAAACCGGGTCCCGTAGTTCAACTGGATAGAATACAAGATTCCGGTTCTTGAGATAGGGGTTCAAGTCCTCTCGGGATCACA
>JAJRTT010000540.1 GCA_024278155.1 Bacteroidota bacterium
AACTTCCAACATTAATGGGGCTTTTAAAAACGGGTAATATTCACCCTTCACACCAAAATAGAATTTTCCTTCGGAAATAAATTTTCCAACTGACAATCCTATCTTAAGGGGAAGTGTTGTATTGAAAGACGCGGTTTCGGCATTGGGGAACAAAAGTCGTCTTAAAGTATTTTTGTCAAAATCGGAAGGAAAACTGCCACCTGAATTCGTTGTGTCATTTTCCAGGCCGTTAAAAATAAAACTTGTATCAATTGTACCTGAAAAAGCATTTGAATTCCAGCGGACAAAACCCAGGTTTTTAAATGATACATCAAAATGGAAATCATTTGTTTTTGTATAAGAATAAAGCAATTCGCCGGAAAGGCCAACCCCCTTCACCTGATAAAACTCAGCCCAAACCGTATCAGAAAGTTTAGTTTCGGCAGATACTGCCACCGTCAGGAACTCGCCGTCCGGGTCGGTATAAAAAGAAGCATCTTTCAAACTTATGTAATCATAGTTCTGTCCCAGGCTTAAAGATACTCCCCATTGCAATTGTTGTTTTACATCCGCATTGTCAAGATTGTATCCCATTCCCCCACTTATTTGATTGAAATAAATATTGTAAAACTGTGAATTGGGTGCATTTAAATTTTCACCTGCATAAGGTTTGTTCCCTTTCAGGAACAAAGCAAGAAGATCTTTATCAAGATATGTGTCCAGGAAATGCTGGTGTTCGATACCAAAGAAAAGATATTGCTTTCCCGGTTTCTTGGTCGAATTCATGTAAAACCGGCCACTGATACTCCTGATTTGACCCGCAAGGGTTTTATCGCCCATATTGGCCAATTGGCCATCTATAAGCTGGCGGTCAAGAAAACGGGATTTGTCAATGGCCTTCACAAAATCGTTGGTAAAGGCATTGGAATTTACGGCTTCGTTCCAATTTCCTGTTGCTTTCCATTTCCAATCCGTACCATCTTCCCGTGATTCCGGGAAATAAGGTGATTGCATCTCTACCTGTGCAAAGGAAATGTTTGCAAAAAAAGAAAAAAGAAATATGTAAAGTAATCTGTTCATTTAATGTTTTTGTTGAAAATAAATAACAAAAATGATTGCGGTCTAATAATATGCATTTTGCCACAAAAGCCCGAAACCACTAAATCCCACGAAAATTATTCTATTGTAATATTGGCTTTTGTGGGGTTTTGTGCCATACCGTTGGCAAGCCTTTGGCAACCGATGGCATATGTGTTTTAGTGGCATTTTGATTGGTTTTTGCTTTTTAGACCGGGCTCGTGAATGAAATTGCAAAAGTATGAGCTGTTTGGTCATTAAAATTTGAAATTTATTTGAATTTTGTTACTTGATTTTTCATGAATCATTTTACGGTTCCATTTTCCATTCAAAATCGCCGATCATTTTAAATTCCATCACATAATCCGAATAAACTTTCACATGCCCACCCTCTACGGAATTAATATAAATCTGGAAATACGCAAACTTTGCATCCTTCACGGATTTTCGCAGACTCCCGGTGAGTTCAACTTGTATCCGCGATACCATAGGTTGAAGCACCCGTCCGTCCGCATTTGGCAACCCACCTTCTATAATCCCCTCATAAAAAAGGGTATCCATCACCTCCATGTTTTCATCTTCCAAATACAAATCCATATCAAACGTAAAAGGGAACCAATTGGTGTATTTCAAGACCAAATTCCCGTTAAGCACGTTTTCAAGGTCGATGTTCTCCCCGTTCCATTCGCTCCGGCCCCAGCCAAACAAATCTTGGAGCATAATACCCTGGCTCACTTCCATATCGAGGTAAACCTCAATGGGATAATCATAATAAAAGAAATGCTCGCGCGTAACCGAATCTTCAAAAGGGTTTGTCATCATATCAAGGGTATAGGATATCTGATCCGGGATAATCTGCAATAGATCATTGAAATTTGTTTCGGAAAAATCGAAATCACTGATGCTTGGTTGAATGTCCCCTAAGCCATTCCCGGTTTGTGTCCCTCCCGGGATATACAGCAGGGAATCCAAGATATCACCTTGCAAGCCCAAACTTTCCCCGGATGAAGAGTTTATCGCAGTGATTTGGTCGATTTTCATATTTCCGTCCACACCGTATGTGTTATGGACTTGCAGTTTAACTTTTGCGTCCTTCATCGAAATCCCCCCAATATTCAAATTATTGAAAAAATCAAGGTCGGAAATTTCGGGCCCGAAATGAAATTCGTTTTTCCCAAAATTGCCCTTTGCATAATCCATGACGAGGTCTTCAAAATAAATATTCACCGAAAAGGAATCAACAGGAGTAAGGACTAATGTATCCAGGATTCCAGGATCTGCAAAAAGCCCGATGTAATAATTGAGCATGTTCACAGTGTCATTGTCACTCCCTCTCAGGTTCAACCTGTATCCCGAAAAATCAAATGCCTCGGAAGCAATTTGCCCCGATTCAACGGTCTTCGAAACATTGAAAGTGTCACTTACGTTTTTTATGGCCGAGTTGATCCTGAACTTGCTCAAAATGGGGCCATCCGATTGATTGAACACTTCAAAATGGATGAAGCCCGAACGGACATAAGCTTCTTCAAGGGCGATGCCTTCAAAACCAAATGTTTCATAATCGAGCGGCCAGTCGAACGTATCTGAAATAATCAAATCG
>JAJRTT010000541.1 GCA_024278155.1 Bacteroidota bacterium
ACGCCATAGTTGCCGATGCTGGGGTAGGTCAGCACCAGGATCTGCCCGCGGTAGGAGGGATCGGTCAGGCTCTCGGGGTAGCCTGTCATGGCTGTGTTGAACACAATCTCCCCGGCCACGGAACCCTCGTGTCCGATTGAATAACCCTTAAACTCCGAACCGTCTTCAAGGATTAGGGTAGCTTCTTTGTATGGCTGCATCCGCAATGGTTTTTAGTGGGTTCAGGCCACAAAAAAAGACGGTGGAAACCGTCTTCTTTTAAAATATCTTTTGCGCTATTTGTCCTGAACCGTTTTGCATGAAATCATTTGTTCAGGATGCAAATATAAAACTACTGCGGCAGACCGGAAATTTAAGTTATTGACAATTGAATTTTTAAATGTTAATAACGCGGGTTCTAGCTCTTGTTTTAACCGGTTCGTTTCGTTCTCTCAATAAAGTCCGGCAACGGGTTGTGGAATATTTTTGTGTTCATCCCCACTGAAAAACAAGTCCTCTTAACGCAGTCCAAACACTTCAAGATCGTTGAAGATCAGTTCCCAGGCAAAGCTGTGGGCCGTGTACGAATCCGGCGCTGGCAGGCGCTTACCTTTGTCGGGGCCTGAAACGACCAGTCCGGTCAGATCATATTCGTTGCCTGTATTGTCTTTCATAACAACCGGCAGTGCATTCTGAACGGCTGAAAATTCCCTTTCCGTATCACCTGTATTATCCCTGAACGCAACGATAAATTGCAGGGCCTCGCTACCGACCACGATCTTCGGCCCGCGGAAGTTGGTTTGGTAAACCTTGACCGGGTCATCAAATACTTCGTAATTAAACAGCAGTGCAGAGCCATCCTTGACCATTCCGAAATAATCGCCGCCCAGGAGATTGATGCTGCCCCCGCCGGGATCGCCCAGGTCGCGCGACTGTTTGAAACTGCAGGTGTCACAACGCTGCCCGGAAGTGTCAACAAGTACCAGGGCATCAGGAAAAGCCTTGTAAATAGTAGAACCCGTTGTGAGGATCAGGGTGCCGCTTTCAAGCCTGTCGCCGACATGGCCCCCCTTAATGCCCTCCAGACGCATCTGCGACCAGAAACTGTTTTCATTCCTGTCGTAAGGGATCAGGTTTTCGTTGAAAAGATGGCCCGAAACACCAAACTCGGTCACTTTGCCGTCGATGACCCTGTTCCAGGCGATGGTGCTGCCGGTTCGCGGACAAAAAGTAATGGCAAAAAAATGTTCGCCGACACGGTCATTCACAATTTCGTGCATGCCCATGATCCGCTGCGGATAGACCTTTACCGTTTCGCCGGAACGGAAGAGGTAAACAGGTTCCCCTGATTTTAAGTTGTTGTTTCCCAGCGGTTCAAAGTAGGGTGCGTCAATTGATTTGATGCGATCGGGTGGCAGTTGGGAGAGGATCAGTTGGTCAAGCGGTACTGCCCATCCCGATTCCAGTTCATTGGGCGGGTCGCTTTTGGAAGGAGTTGTGTTTTCTTTGGAACAGGCAGAAAACAGCACTGCTGTCAGGCTTATGAAGGCAAATATCTTTAGGTTTTTCATGGCATTTTTGTTTTCTTTGACGGGGCTTAACACACAAGCTTACAATAATAACAGTTTTTTAACAGCCTTGGTTTTTACGGCATTTCCGGATAGGGGCTGCGGATGAACGGCTCCTTGTCCGGCAGGGAAAAATGTATTGATGCCGGTGCTCAGGTGAAATCATTGCTGTCCCAACTTACAGCTCATTAAAAACAAGTCTGCGGCTCAGGGATTACAATGATTGAGCCGGATTGATTAGCCTTGTGAGCCAAGAGAGAACTTTAGTGAAAAGTGCACCTACACTTACGTTCTTTGGTTTTCGGCATACAGAGTGCCATAAGGCTTCATTTAAGCAAATCCAGACCCTCCCGTTTTTCAATATGTTTTCCGCACAGCTATTTTTCAAAGATGCCTTAAAAACGCTTATATTTGGTCAATTAATGACTGAGCCCGGCGGTTTTTAGACGGGCTGACGTTAGCGGCAACTTTGAAAAACACTAAGTAATTAAACAGATAATTATGAAATTAACTGAAGACGAAACAATTTTAATACTAATCAATTATTTAAAAGTAAACGATTGGGAAATTGAAAGTTATTGTTTAGGACAACAAAAAGGCAATGATATTGTAGCCAAGAAAGATAAAGCAACATTAATCATTGAAGCCAAAGGTGCTAAAGCAAGTTATGATTCTCCGACAAAAAAAGGGAGAAATTTAGTAGTGGACAAATAAAAACACATTTTGGCATAGCCTTGGTTAAAATATTGGATGAAAAATATCTCAATCCAAATGCACAATTTGCCATTGCTCAACCAGATGACAATGACATTAGAAAATCAGTTGGCCACTTAATTCCGTTTTCAAAGCAATTAAAGATTAATCATTTTTGGGTATCATCAGACAACAGAATAATAATAGAATAATTATGGATGCAAGTATTTATTATATAGTTAAGGTTAAGTTGATTAAACAAAATAATAATAAAGAATTTGATTTTATTGAATATGAAACTAAGTTTAAGAATAAAAACCCAATTATTGCCAGAGAAAATGCTTTTAAACGTTATCAAAGTTATTTGGATGTAATTTTTAAAAAGGACAACATATCTGATTTAGAGGCAAGGTTAAAATTTAAAACATATTTTGTTCAGGACAATGAAACCATAAATATTGATGAGTTTGAATCAATTGATTTTACTGATAGTTTCGGAAATGGAATAGGTGTTTTTATGAAAATGAATACTCCGGTTGAAGATTTTGATATAACAAAGATTAACTATGAAAGTCTGCGTTCTAAAATACCTGTTTCAGGCACAGAAGTTTGTATTCATGGAATTGGCGATATAAGTTATAGGAGTAACGATCCAAATAGTCTTTTTTATCATTTAGAGCAAGAATTTGAAACTTATAAACATTTTGGATACGACACAAACGGGAATGTAGCGTTGGTTGCTTTCTGTGACAGGGATGAATGGGAAGAAGGATATTTAGGGAATGGCAAATGGATTGATAGTTATTTTGAACCACATGAAAGCAAAATTTTAAAGACTCCTTTTGATTGGTCAGGATTTGATAAACCCTATTGGTGGGGCAATTCAAATAATGTTGAAACTAACAATCATAATCAAACTTCATTGGAAAAAGTTACGGACATTATTAATTCCGGTGAAAGCAACCAAGTTGAGTTTAAGCCAGCACTATTATATAATTTTTCTACCAGAAAACCTGGGATTGGAATTAAAGGAATAATTGCTAAAGCAATATCCGCATTTCTAAATTCAAATGGTGGTTTCTTATTAATTGGAGTATCTGATGATGGTCAGATACAAGGACTTGAGCATGACTTCAAATTATCTAAAGGAAAAAATCCCAAAGATTTCTTTTTTCTTGAGTTTGATCAAATGTTAGAGCACTTTCTATCATTTTCAGTTAAGTCAAATATTATTGTCGAATTTGTTTCCATTCAAGGCAAAGAAATATTTGTAGTTTCGGTAACACCGTTGAACCAAAAGCCTGTATTTTTAAAAGGACAATTTAAAAAAGAATTTTATATTCGAGGAGAGGCGTCTTCTAGACAACTGTCAGATATTGAAGATATAGTAAATTATTGGATTGAAAGGTTTAAATAAAAAAAGGCAGCATACAACAATCAGCGTTCTGATGGCCGGGACAGCCTGTCCCGGTTTTTCCAGGAGCCCAATCTGAACGCGCTGTTGACGCCTGTCCCGACACTTCGGGGAAACCGGCAGCAAGAGTGGGCGATTTTGTCTATGGGGTTTGCGTGATTTTTGCTTCTTCTTTCGGTGGGTAAGCCTCCCCAAATTTCGCTCCGGTCAAAATTGCATCCGATAAAAAAAGCCTCTCGCTGACGGAGAGACTTTTTTTTGCGGTTGTGAAGGTGTAAGGGAGCCTTAAGCCAGTCCCTGCTCTTGCACAAAATCGTTGAGG
>JAJRTT010000542.1 GCA_024278155.1 Bacteroidota bacterium
ATTTCTCAAATTGATAGGCTTTGGCCTTTTCCCTAAAAGCAATATATGCAACAATATTTACCGGTAACTTCCCCTTGGTCGATTTTACCAATCCTTTATTGTGTGCAGCCAACCTTTCTTCCAGGTTTTCTGTGCACCCGGTATAATAAGACTGGTCGTTGCATTGAAGTATGTACACATAATAAAACATAAACAGGGGAAATTGTTATTCGTGTTATCAGGTGGACAGTGTCCGCCGAAGCCCGCCGTGCCCCGTGCGGGAGAGGGCGAAGCCCGCCTTCGCCAAGGCTACGTTTACCTTAACCTTTTTTGTGCAAATGCCCTTCCGGAACCTGATTTTAAATATTTCTCAAATTGATAGGCTTTGGCCTTTTCCCTAAAAGCAATATATGTAACAATATTTACCGGTAATTTCCCCTTTGTCGATTTTACCAATCCTTTATTATGGGTGGCCAACCTTTCTTCCAGGTTTTCGGTACATCCGGTGTAAAAAGAAAGGTCATTGCATTGAAGTATGTACACATAATAAAACATAGTATGGGGAAATTATTGTTAGTGTTATCAGGTGGACAGTGTCCGCCGAAGCCCGCCGTGCCCCGTGCGGGAGAGGGCGAAGCCCGCCTTCGCCAAGGCTACGGCGGGCGTAGGTGGAGCTGGAGGGAGTCGAACCCTCGTCCAAACAAGCAGCAAAAGTGCTTTCTACATGCTTATACTGTTATTGGTTTTCGGGAATTGCCCGGGAACAGTCACCCAAATCAAAACCTTATCTCCTTTATCTCGCCGAAATGAGCGGAGCATTCACCCGGCCAGTCTGAAATTGTCAGCACCCCGTGATCAGGTTGGAATCAGACAGATCCGCCCGCGGGATGTCTCGTTCCGGCTCCTGGAGCCGGAATTAAGCCTAACCTACTAAACTTCGGTTACGCAGCAAGAGCGTAATTAGAATCGCCAATTATAGTTGTGGGAAAATTTTTAACGAGCGTATCCCATGGCCCGGCATGCTTACAAATCCACTGTCCTTGCTGTCAAATCCGGTCAGCCCCGGTTTAACTAAGGTAGTAGCATCTGAATACCATAATCTTAAATTTTTTTCCTCAAAAAGAAAGAACGTTAAAAAAGGGGTGCAAAGGTACAAATAAACTATATAAGTTTTTAAGGTACTATTGCGAATTTAATGGAAAGCAATAATAATATGAAAATACAACTAATGTTGTAAATGCTTCAATGCTCCAATGCAAGAATAAAGCAAGTTGAGTATTAAGTAGTACTGTTTTAAAAATTTATGCGATTTTTACGTTCTCGCCTTTCTTCATTGTCGCATTCCAATTTGACCAATCAATCAAAGCAATTATAAACTTTACCCACTAATCCCGAAGCTTCGGGAGTGGTCGAACAGTTTTTAGTAGTTCAACGGTTGCACAAATTTCTCAACATCCTCCCCGGTAATTTGATTGTCGCAAAGGATGGCAAGCCGTTCCACGACATTGCGGAGTTCGCGGATATTCCCGGTCCAGGACATTTCTTTAAGTTGTTCGATGGCTTTTTCCTCAAAGGGTAAAACCGGTTTCCCGTTGTTTTCACAGGTTTGTTGCATGAAATGTTCCGCAAGGATGGCGATATCGTCCTTTCGTTCGCGAAGGGCCGGCACGTGGATAAGGATAACGCTCAGGCGGTGGTATAGGTCTTCCCTGAACTTGCCGCTTGCGATCAGTTCTTTCAGGTTTTTGTTGGTGGCCGCCAACACCCTAACGTCAACGGCAATGTCTTTTTCGCCGCCCACCCTTGTGATTTTGTTTTCCTGCAAGGCCCTTAAAACTTTTGCCTGGGCCGAAAGGCTCATGTCACCGATTTCATCTAAAAAGATAGTCCCACCATGGGCCTGTTCAAAATCACCTTTGCGCATTTTTATGGCCGAGGTGAAAGAGCCTTTCTCGTGGCCAAACAATTGGCTTTCGATCAGTTCGGAAGGGATGGCCGCACAGTTCACCTCTATAAACGGGGCGTGCGAACGATTGCTTTTTTCGAAAAGTTGGCGGGCGACCAACTCCTTGCCTGTTCCATTTTCGCCGGTTATCAATACACGGGCATCGGTAGGTGAAACCCTGTCGATCATGTCCCTTATGCTGTTCAGGGCTTCCGATTCGCCGATCATTTCCCAATTCTTGCTCACCTGCTTTTTCAGCTTCTTGGTTTCCGAAATCAAATTGGATTTGTCCAGCGCATTGCGGATGGTAATGAGCAGGCGGTTCAGGTCAAGGGGTTTGGCAATATAATCAAAAGCACCTTTTTTTATGGCTTCCACAGCAGTCTCGATATTCCCGTGCCCTGAAATCATAATGACTGGAGCATCGGTCAGGATCATCGCTTTCTCAAGCACCTCGATCCCGTCCATCTGCGGCATTTTAATATCACAGAGGATCGCATCATATTTGTTGTCCCTTATTTTGTCAACCCCGGCCAGGCCATCTTCCGCTTCGTCCACTTTGTATTTTTCGTATCCCAGGATATCTTTTAAAGTGTTGCGGATACTTCTTTCGTCGTCGATTATGAGGATCTTTGCCATTGCGTTGTTGGGTTAGGGGTTATAAAGTTAAGAGTTAGAAGTTAAGAGTTAAAAGTTATGAGTTAATAGCTTTGAGCTTTGAGCTTTGAGCTTTGAGCTTTGAGCTTTTTGGTCAGCAAAGATAATTGATAATGGGTTTCTCGAAAAAATAAATTTATGTTTTTGTCGTTTGTACGTGACAAAAAGAAAACATGAAGAAAGTTCATTTACTCCTGACAGCTGTCATCCTTGGATTCCCTTTGTTGTATTCATGCTCAAATACGGATGGGGAAGATGAACCCGGGGTTTCTTTGGAATACAAACAAAAAATGCGTGATTTTGTGCAAGGGATCAGTTCCTGGTCGAAAAGCATGAACCCGGGTTTTTATGTGATCCCACAAAATGGTGTAGAACTGGTGAGTTCAAACGGGGAATCAAATGGAAACCCTCAGATGGATTACCTTGATGCCATTGATGGTCTAGGGCAGGAGGACTTGTTTTACGGATATGAAAACGACAATGAAGCCACCCCTTCCGAAACAACGGATTATATTACATCCTTTCTAAATCTGGCAAAGGGAAACGGTGCGAAGATATTGGTAACCGATTATTGTAGCGATGAAAACAAAATGGAGGATTCCTATTTGCAGAACGATAATCACGAATATGTATCATTTGCCGCCGATCACCGGGAGTTGGACAATATACCTGATTTCCCGGCACAAATCCCAGGTTTGAACAGCGATTCTGTTTCAAGTTTGAAGGAAGTCAGCAATTTTTTGTATTTAATAAACCCCTCCG
Source organism: Bacteroidota bacterium (assembly GCA_024278155.1). Taxonomy (GTDB): domain Bacteria; phylum Bacteroidota; class Bacteroidia; order Bacteroidales; family JAADJA01; genus JAADJA01. Next base: position 3,344 of record JAJRTT010000542.1, read on the forward strand.
GTTTTGCCACTAAACAGGAGTTCGTTGATGCCTTAAAGGCAACGGATTACGATCTGTTGATCATGGACTGTTTTTTCAATGATGAAGTTTTTACTTCCGATGAAATTGAACAACTCCATCAAAAAGCCAATGGTGGAAGGCGATTGCTCATTTCCTACATGAGCATCGGCGAAGCGGAAGATTACCGATATTATTGGCAGGCTGAATGGGTTTCAAATCCACCAGTATGGCTGGCTGGCGAAAACCCTGATTGGGCGGGGAACTTCAAAGTGAAATATTGGGAACCCGGATGGCAGCAGATAATCTTTGGGGACAACGATAGCTATTTGAAGAAAATAATCGACAGCGGTTTTGATGGCGTTTATCTCGATATCATTGATGCCTTTGAATATTTTGAAGAATAGCTTAAATCTAAAAACGAATTAAAAAGAGCAACTAATTAG
>JAJRTT010000543.1 GCA_024278155.1 Bacteroidota bacterium
CTCTCAAAGTCAAATCAAGCCTGCACGCCGAACCTTTCAAGTCGAAGAAGGCAAGTGCGCGGGGGACTTGAAAGGTTGAAAGGGAGCCAGATGTGTTTCTTTTCAACCTTTCAGGATGCCGTCCCGCAATCCAACCTCAACTTGAAAGGTTTTGAATCAACTTGAAAGCTTGAAAAGAGAGTACCCCGGTATTTCATTTTTATACTATCTTTATTTCCAAAATCACCTTATGAAACCAGGATATAAATATGTGCACAAGCAGGAAAAATTAGATTTCGGTAAAATCTATCATGTTTACAACAAAGCCATAGGCAACGAATTGCTTTTTAAAACCCATAGTGATTATTATTTCTTTTTACAGAAAATTGAAAGGTTCCTGCTCCCTGTTGTGGATATTTACGTGTATTGCCTGATACCAAATCATTTTCATTTTCTGATAATGACAAAGCAGGAACACGAATTGGAAGTGTTGCTCAAAGGAAAATCAAATGAAAAAGCGAGCAAGGTTTTCCAACAATCTTTCAGCAATTTTTTCAACAGTTATTCCAAATCATACAATAAAGCCCATGGCCGGGCAGGCAGGTTGTTCCTCTATCCGTTTAAACGGATTTTGGTTGACAAAGATGATTATTTCCTGACTTTGGTAAACTATATCCATCGAAACCCGATCCACCATGGGATTGTAAAGGGTTTTTCCGATTGGAAGTATTCCTCGTACAATGCGATAATCTCAAACAATGAAACCAGGATAAGCCGTGAATTTGTCCTTGATTGTTTTGGCTCAATCGAAGACTTTATACACTTTCATGAACAAAACAAAAGGCCACCCGGAATGGACAAATATTGGCTGGAATAAACCTTTCAAGTCGAAGAGGGCTATAGCGCAAGGGACTTGAAAGGTTGAGACAGAGCCGGATGTGTTTCTTTTCAACCTTTCAGGTTGCCATCCCGCAATCCAACCTCAACCTGAAAGGTTCTGCGATCTCCAAACCTTTCAAAGTCGAAGCAAGCAAGTGTGGTTGGGACTTGAAAGGTTGAAAAAGAAACCGCGGAATTCATTCAATTTAATTGAATAAGCAAATCAGGGGGTTTGCACACCACCCGGCGTAGTCAGAGACTATTCCGAGGGTGGGGTCATAAATAAACACTAAATTGCTTACGATACGGTACCTAAAATGGATCAATAATCTGTTGCAGCTAATCCATAAGCGTAATACAATGGCAAAAATGTTAGTTTTTGTTGCGGGATTTCACCATATGGTGCTGTAGATAAAACAAAGCCCTGTTCTATATTTGGGTGTTTTTGAATTAGCAAATGTAAGCTTCTCAACTTTCCGCTTGCCCCGCTTTTAATCTCAATCGGATAGATTTTATTATTTTTTACTATCATATAATCCACTTCAGCAGAACTGCTCTTCGCTTCCCTTGACCAGTAATAGAGATTTTCCATGCCCGATGAAATAAACTCCTGGCCAACAAATTGCTCTGCAAGTGCACCATTATACATTGAGAGCAAGTCGTTTTTCGTAAATTCAATATTTGGGGGTAAATCATTAATACTTCGCATCAGGCCCGAATCTAACAACAAAGCTTTAAATCTCGTATCTGAGGCTGAAGAACCCAGAGGCAGTGAAGCAGGGGAAGTTGCCCGGATCTTTTTAATTACCATGGCCAATTGAAGAAGTTCAAATGCTTTTTTATTGGTAGGCCCTGAAAATTCGTTTGAGAGCCTCGTATATTTAATTTGGTGCCCTACATTTTTTGCAACATAATTTAAAACATGGGTTAAGCTTCTTTTGTCAGTATAAGGTGCATACTTTGCAAAATCCTGCCGATAGGTTTCCGTTAGGTTTGATTGTGCCTCAAAAACATCTGCCATACTATTTGAATTTCGCCAAAGTTCAACACACTCGGGCATACCCACGATATAGAAAAATTGTTTGAGGGTTTCCAGTAACACATTGTGTATGGGGCCAGGTAACTTTTCAGGCTTGGCACAGATTATTTCTGCGGCTTTTTCCTTTCCTGTAGCTTTTAAAAATTCATAAAAATTTAATGGGCCCATATTCATGATTTGAACCCTGCCTACCGGAAAACTTATATCTTTCAACGCAAATTCAAGTAATGATCCTGCGGCGATCAAATGCAATTCGGGCATTTCTTCATAAAAGTAGCGCAGCGACATTAATGCCTTCGGGGAGGCTTGGATTTCATCAAAAAAGAGCAAATCCTTTCCAGGTGTAATTTTTGCACTTAATAGAATTTCAAGTTCGCCAATGATTCTTTTTGGTTCAAGGTTTTTGTCAAATACCCCAAACCAATCGGGATGCTTTTCAAAGTCGACCACGTGGATATTGCCTTTAACACTATTTTTGCCAAACTGCTTGATGGTAAATGTTTTTCCAACTTGCCTGGCTCCCCTTACAATAAGTGGTTTACGGTTAAATGATGTTTTCCAGTTTGTCAGTTTCTGAATAATAGTTCTTTCCATTAGTTGTCGAAATTTAGAAATACAAGGCAAATATAAAACAATTACTTTAGAAATACAAGGTAAAATCTAAAGTGAATCTTTAGAAACACAAGTAAAATGGCGAATCCCGTTACCATTGAGCTTGTTAAAGAGCCACCAGATAATGAATGCTACAGGGATGGAAAAGTATTATTTGGAATAGATTTATTCCCAAACCTTTCAAAGTAGAACCAGGCCTGTGCACAAAACCTTTCAAGTCGAAGAAGGTTGGTGCGGTGGGGACTTGAAAGGTTGAAAGAAAAG
>JAJRTT010000544.1 GCA_024278155.1 Bacteroidota bacterium
CCAAGGGCAACCAAGACCACGAAGCCTATTTTAAATTCTTTTTTTATTTTCAATTTTGTCTGTATTTTTCACAAAGGTAAATTATTTTTCCTTTTTCCCGCTCATCAATCTCTCCACTTCTTCTTTCGATATCCTTTTGTTATTGTGAAACGCAACAATAAACACATCTTTATACCCTTTCACCTTCATTTCGTTTTTCAGGGACGTTGCTTCCCCCCTATCCTGTGCGTTCCCGACCGTATATTTGAACATCCCATTGTGCCTGTACATCTTCACATCTTTCAAGCCTTTGAATTTCCGGAAACCCAAAGGTTTTTCCTTACGGAAAGAGGCAAACTGCACCCGGTAAAAAATCTCGGGAGGTGGTTCTTTCTCAACTACGGGTTTCAAATCTTTGTTTGCCTCCTCAAAATCCTGTTTATAGTTCTTGAAAGCGTTAAAAATGGACGAAGCCAATTTATCCTGCCCCTCGGGGGAATTAAGGAAGGCTTCCTCTTTTGGATTGCTTAAAAACCCAAGTTCGACCAACACACCGGGCATAGTGGTTTTATAAAGCACCCAAAAACCCGCCTGCTTCACGCCCCTGTTTTTTCTGCTGGCACTATCGTGCAAGGCCGCCTCCACTTTTTGGGCAAGGTCGATGCTCTGGTTGATGTTCAGGCTTTGGAACATCGACAGCACAATATACCCTTCATCGGAGTCCGGGTCGAAACCTTCGTATTGATCTTTGTAATTCTCCTCGTAATAGATGGCCGCATTTTCGGTTTTGGCCACATCCAGGTTTTCCTGGGTCTTGTGCAAGCCCATCACATATGTCTCGGCACCATAAGGCGAAGAAGATTTATTGGAATTGCAATGAATGGAAATAAAAACATCGGCACCACTTTCGTTAGCTATCCCGGCACGCTTGTGCAACTCGATGAAAACATCCGTGTCACGGGTGTAAACCACTTCCACGTCCCCAAAACCATCTGCAATAAGTTTACCGGTTTTCAGGGCCACGGAAAGGGCAATGTTTTTTTCCTTCGACTTTTTCCCAAGGGCTCCCGGATCCTTTCCCCCATGCCCGGCATCTATCACCACTTTGTTGATGGTATTGTTAACCTGGGCTTTCGCATCAGCAAAATCCAAAACCAAAAAGCCCAGAATAAGATAAACCAACAATCGCCTTTTCATATGTGTGTTTTTTTACTTTTTAGATTTCACGGTTAATCTTTTGTATAAGAAAACCCAATAATAAATTATTCATTTCCCTGTTTGTTATCCTGTTGATTATTTTGTCCTAAACGTTTCTGTTTATGGAATTATTTTTGTTTAGTTTTGAACTCTCTTTTTTGTTGCATATTCTGCAAATTTAATACTTATACTAAAGATTTGATAAACAAATTGTCAACCAAATTATTAACAATCGGCTTCAGGAGCGCGATTATACTACTGACAAGCATTAGCTTCCAACTGGTTGCACAAGCACAAGACACATTGCGGGTTTCTGCCCCCGATTCACTTTTGACAAATATTGACGAAACAACTAACGATACAGTTCCCAAAAAAACCGCTTCAAATGCCATTGATGCACGCATCGACTACAAAGCCAAAGACTCCATCCGCTTTGATGTAAAATCGCAGAAAGTGTATATGTACAAGGAAAATGATATTTCCTACGAAGACATCAATTTGAAATCCGACTATATGGAACTGGATTTTTCAAAAAACGAGGTTTTTGCCGAGGGGAGCCTCGACTCAGCTGGAAATCCGGTTGGCCGCCCTGTTTTCACAAAAGGCAACAACACCTTTGAATCGAAGTCGATGCGCTACAATTACAAATCGGAAAAAGGTTTGATAAACACGATAATCACCAAAGACAACGAAGGGTACCTTCACGGTGAAATCGTAAAGAAGATGCCCAACCAGGTGGTGAACGTTTATCACGGGGCTTACACGACCTGTTCCCTGGAGGAGCCACATTTTGAATTCAAGTTCAATAAGGCCAAAATGATCCCCGATAAAAAGATAGTCACCGGCCCGGCCTATTTTGTGGTTGAAGGCGTGCCCACTCCCCTCTTTATCCCATTTGGGCTTTTCCCAAACAAAGCGGGCCAACGCTCGGGGATAGTGATCCCCACGTACGGCGAATCGGCCAACAGGGGGTTTTATTTTGAAAACGGCGGGGTTTACCTTGCCATAAACGATTACCTTGATTTTCAATTATTAGGTGATATTTATACTTACGGAAGTTGGGCCGTAAAGCCAAGTATGAACTACCGAAAGAGGTACAAATACAATGGGCGCTTCAATTTCAGCTATGCCTTCAATGTTTGGGGAGAGCCGGAAACATCGGATTTCCAGAAGAAAAAAGATTTTGCGGTGAAGTGGAACCATAGCCAGGACTCCAAGGCAAGGCCCAACAGCCGGTTTTCGGCCAACGTCAACATCGTGAGTTCCAGTTTCAATAAATTCAACCCAACAAGCACCTCAAATTATCTCTCGAACACTTTTCAATCGAGCATCAACTATTCCACGAGCTGGTCGGGAAAATATTTCCTGAATGCCACGCTCGCCCATCAACAGAACACCATCACACGGGAAATAAACCTCACTTTGCCAAAACTCACTTTTCAGGTAAACCGTTTTTACCCTTTCCGAAGCAAAGAATCGGCAGGGAAAAAAGAGTGATACGAAAACATTAGCGTCAATTACAACGTGAACACCGAAAACCGCATCAACACCTACGATTCACTTTTTTTCAAGGAAGACCTGACGAAGAAAATGACAAACGGCCTCAGGCACAGTGTACAATTGTCGAGCGGTGCAATCAAGATACTCAAGCACCTCGTATGGACAAACGGGATCAATTATACCGAACGATGGTATTCGCAAAAGCACGTCCAAAGTTGGAACAACGACACACTTTTCACAGGCGGTGAGCCCATTGTTGGCTATGTGGAAAAGGATACCATAAACGGCTTCAGTTCCGTACGTGATTTCAGTTTTACCTCGTCAATGAGCACTATCCTTTACGGGATGTACGGGTTCAAGGCCGGGCCCGTGAAGGCAATTCGCCATGTCCTGAAACCCAGCATCAGTTTTTCGATGCGGCCGGATTTTGGGGAACAGAATTGGGGATATTATGGCTATTACACCAACCAAAACGGCAACGTGCAGAGGTACTCCTACTACGATGGCTTTATATACGGAACCGCTCCCAACGGCAGGCAGGGCTCCGTTGGCTTCAGGCTAAGCAACAACCTTGAAATGAAGGTGCGTTCGAGAAAAGACACGGTTACCGGGATGAAAAAGGTAGTGCTGGTCGAAGACTTTTCGTTGGGGACTTCCTATAACCTTGCCGCTGATTCGCTTAACCTCGCCAGGCTTACCATGGACGGACGTACCACCCTTTTCAAAAAACTCATCCTGAACTATGCCAGCAGTTTTGACCCCTATGCACTGGACACGAATTCAAGAGGCCAACAGGTACGCATCAACAAATATGAATGGCAAGTGAACCGAAGGCTTTTCCGCCCGGAGAATTTCAATTGGCGCCTTGGCCTCTCCCTTCAACTAAGTTCTAAAAAAGGGAAGGACAAAGACAAGGGCAAAGACAAGAAAATTGAATCGGACATGGGCACAGAAGAGGAAATCAGGGACGTGCAGGAAAACCTGGACGGATATGTGGACTGGAACATCCCCTGGACCCTGAGCATTTCCTACAATGTGAACTACACCACAAATTATAGTTACGGCAACACCTATCGTGATTACAATATCGTAAAGGAACAAACCTTTATACAGACCCTGGGCTTCAGTGGGAATGTGAACGTAACGCCCAAGTGGAAAGTGGGTTTCCGTTCGGGATATGATTTCAAGAACAACGAATTTTCCTACACTTCAATTGATGTGTATCGCGACCTGCACTGTTGGGAGATGCGGTTTAACTGGGTACCTTACGGGTTCAGGCAAAGCTGGAATTTCTCCATCAACATAAAATCATCCTTGCTGCAAGACCTGAAATTGGACAAGAAAAGAGATTACAGGGATTTTTAGGAAAGACAAGGGATGCGAGTTAGGGGTTAA
>JAJRTT010000545.1 GCA_024278155.1 Bacteroidota bacterium
ATTCCACGGGTTTTTTCCAGCATGGGGCTTTCAGTATTTCTTTTGTAAAGACAAGATCAATTCCCGACACATAACTTGCAAGCCTTAACGCCAAAGCTCGCAACTTCAAACCTAATTAACAATCAATATTTTCGCCACTTCGGTTTCCGAGCCATCGTCATTTGAAATGAAAACGAGGTAAACCCCTGACTGTGCCCTTTGTCCGCCAAAACCATTCCCGTCCCAGACAGCTTGCCCGCCTTCGGCAACGGTACTGTAAATCAGGCTTCCGTTTACATTTGTGATTTTAACGCTGGCATTTTCCACCAGGCCTTTGATGGCAATGGGACCCGTATAACCCGGCCTCACCGGATTGGGATAAGCATAAACATCCGTATTTGTCTTTTTCCCCGGTGTGGCGGCACCTTTGTAAGAAATCAGGCCTTTGCCAGTTCCAAAAAACACTTCTCCATCATCGTTTATGGCGATACTTGTAATATTGTTCGAAAACAGCGGGCTGTTTTCTTCCGTGAAATGATGGATTTCTTCGAGGCCATCGTCTGATAAGTAGAAAACCCCTGATCGGTCGGTCCCAATCCATTTCTTGTTGGATCCATCCACGGCAATTGCTGTAACTGTTTCAAATTCAAGCAGTATATCCGCAAGGCCTGTCCCGTCATTTCTTGGGATAAGTATCCTTTGGGCATCAAAATTATAATCCGAAAAAATATTCTCGGGCGAATAAAAGACCGCAATGCCGGCATCGGTCCCTATCCAGACTTCCCCATCGTTGTCGCTCGCGATACTATAAACTTTGTTGCCAGGGATGGCACCATTGCCCTGGGCCGAGGTCAACTTTTTGACCTGATCGTCCGAGGTGTCGTCAATTGTGCCATTGTCGTTGAAAACGGGAATGGTTTTTTCAGCCCGCATCACAAGCCATTTTTGCCCAACGCCATCCACGGTAACTTCACCAATATCTTTCCCACTCGTAAAAGAGCCAAGATAAAACGATTTCCATTTTCCGTCTTCCGTCCCATCGGGGATCCGTACCGAGAGGGCGTTTTCGGCACCCGAATTGGATGCCCACAAATAGCCGTTTTCATCAAAGTCCAATCCACCCACTTTTATGACCGGGCTCCCTTCAATTAAATTAAAACCAAGTGAACTGTTTTGTTCGTTGTAAACATTTACAAGTCCGTTGCTGTTGAACTCAAGCATACCGCGCCACCACGAACCGGCAAATACCTGATTGCTGTTATTTGGGTTTACGGCGATGCTCACCATGTCGCGGACAGTATCTATCGCCTCATAGTCCAATCTCGAATAGGTTTTCCAGTCCCCGTCAACAAAAGAACTGATGTAGCCTTTTTCCCAAATATTCCCCCAGCTAAGGTTTCTGCCACCGGGAACCGACCAAACGCTGGACCCTCCCGCCGAAATATCGAAAACTTCGGCTTTCTGTGGCCCATTTGGGATGATGAAATCAAAGCCCCAACTCATTTCGTGCACTAGTCCGTTCCGTGCATCGGCAATCCATTTATCATCATTGTCAACAAAAATTTCTTTGCACACAGGCGATTGTTCCCCATAGGTCCATAAATTATAAACATTGTCGAGGTTTGCATCATAGCCTTTGGCAGAATAGGTATGTGTAATATAGAGGATGTCATTGAACGATCTCATTGCATTTACATTGTCATGCGAAAACACTTCGTCATAATACCATTGGTTGCCATCTGAATAAACAATGGTATCGGAAGCATAAGCGGAATTATATTTATTCACAAAAACCTTATTTTCATTTATTTCGATGAGGTTGTATTCAGCATCGGGAAACGGCAATGAACTGTCCTTTGTCCAGGAGCCAAAATAGGCAAGTGCCTGATCGTTGATGTCGGCGTAATAAATCCCACTTTGGGTGGCTGCAATAAATGAAGTGTCATTATATGTAAGGTCATAAACCCGTAGGTGGCTTCCATTGGGGCCAATGTACCAGGTATCTTCCACTTCCTCGGCCTTCAGGTCGATTACCACGATCCCGAAGCCACATGAAAGATAAAGCTTGTCGCCTATAAACAGAATATTGGAGACCGTTTTCTCTTCAGGCGTAATTGCATTGCTGTTGACAATGTCGGGCATATTGATGATGAAGTTGCCTTTTACCAAATCAACATTTGTATTGCTATATGCGATCACGAGGGTATTGTTTTCCTTGCTGAAATCAATTTTTTGGATGCCCATATCGCTCAGTCCCGAAATACGTGTCATCCTGTTGATGGAATTGTCGTTTTTGTCCAGGTAAAAGATACTATATGGCGTTGCACAATAGATGCGGTCGTTCCCTTCGGTGACCGAAACAGTTGATGAATATGGGAGATGTTCGCGCCATTGGCCGATCCCGACTTCCTGGGCAATCATTGAAAATGACGACCAAAATATAAACAAACTTGTCAAAACGGATTTTTGTATCATATGTATTGATTTCTCAGATTGATTTTCACAATGGATAAACTGATTTTTAAGGGATTTATTTTAAAATCCCAAAACCGTCTGCAAAGATATTGGAATAATTTGGTTCATGCCTTTTCGAATGCCTGAATTTATGCCAATTCCATTTTGAAGCCCACAGCTTTTATGGTTCTTTCCAAAAGCCGTTTTCCCTGATCAATCCAATCAGCTCATCAACAGCTTTATCTTCATTGATGTTTTTCTTTACAAGGCGGTTGCTTTTGTACAAGGATATTTTCCCGGTACCGGCGCCCACATATCCAAAATGGGCATCGGCCATTTCGCCTGGGCCGTTCACAATGCAGCCCATTACACCAATTTTCAAACCTTTCAGGTGGGAGGTGCGTTGCTTTATTTTCGACAGGGTTTCCTGTATGTTGAAAAGTGTACGGCCACAGGAAGGACAGGCAATATACTCCGTTTTGAAGCTCCTGTCGCCTGTTGCCTGGAGGATGCCAAACGAAACCCTGCTTATGTTTTCCATATCCTGATTGTCAGATTCTATCCAAATC
>JAJRTT010000546.1 GCA_024278155.1 Bacteroidota bacterium
CTGCAATATGTCTTTAACGATGATCCCATAAAGTCGCTGTATATGGCGGGTGTGTTTATGATACTGGGTGCAGGGGCAACGTTTTTTGTGCAGGATAAACTGGATATCAGAAGAACCCAAAAATAGGATGAGGGTTTCTCCTGAAATTATTTCCTGGATTTCCATAGAATCAATCCAATAAAGGAGAGAAGGACTATCCCCGCAATTACAAACATCCAATAATTGACAACCCTGGATTCGACTTTCATTTCGAAGTCCTCAAAAAGGATAGACTGTGGGTTGACGTTCCAGGATACCTGCTTCCCCTTTGTAGAAAGGGAATTTGTTCCGGTGATAATGCCCGGTAGTTCAACGAATACCTTGTAATCTTCCATTTCGTAAATATTGACGAGCAATTGTGCTTTTTTGTCCAGGTTTTTAAATAGATGGAGCTTCATCTTTTTTAACACATAAGTATCGGGCGTCCATTTGTTAAAATAATCAATAAAGTCGAGGGTAGTTTGGAAATCCCAATCGCCCACCTTTTTTGTGATGCTGTCCTTGAACATTTCAAATTCATCGTCCCGATTGTCGTAATTACCTGTTTTTTCAGTGCCTTGTTTTAATGCCTTCAGTATTTCCTTTGTAAGTACATTTTTAAAGTAGTTCTCAGCATGGTTTACCGCTTGTTCTATTTTGGCTGAATCAATACTGTTCAACGCCAATTTTTTGCCACTTAGCCAGAGCAAATCCCCTTTGCTCACATAATCTTTGTAATCGAGGCCGGTAAATGGGTTCGCTGCCTTTATGGTTTCCTTGTAAACAAGATAGGAATAGAAAAACCCGAATTTCTTATCCACTTCAATATTGCGTTTCAGGTTTTTCCTCCAGCTTGTATCCTGATCAATTTCCTTGTTAAGGAGGCCACTGTTTTTAAACGGTTTTTTGTAAATCAAAACATAATTCCCGTGTCCTGTGGTATCCCTTATAAATTCCCTTTTCCAGGTTTCATCTACTGGATAAGGCAGGTCGGATTTGAATACTTCGGACGAATCCCCTGTAATTGTAATCATCCTGGTAAACGAACCATCTTTGTTCACGCTCGTCTTGACTTTGATTTCCCTGCAACTGCTAAAAAGGAGGATTGCCGTAATAACACTGAATATGATTTGTTTTTTTTTCATGGTTTAAGGTTTTTGAATCATTTGGTATCTGACATTGTTTCATGTTCCCTGATAAAGTCCTGGTTGAATATAATTTCATTTTCCCCTTCGTTCATGGCAATTGCGGATAGCCTTGCGAACATTATCCTGGACTTGAAATTTTGGAACCCCTGTTTGATGAAATCTTTTTTGAGGATATTTTGGATTGTTGACACCTGCATTCCTGTGTTGTACCGAATAATATTGTCGAAATTGGTATGTATGGGCCTTTCGGATACTTGCGAAACCTGGTTTTCCAGTTTTGAGATTTTACCAAGTACCAAATATTGTTCAACAACAAAAATCAACATCAGGCTGATTGAAGCTGCTGCGAGTGTCAGTGTTATTAGTCGGATGGCTTTCCCGTTTCTAATATTGGTATTTGGTTCAGGTAGCTGTTCCGTATTGTCTATGGCTGTTAATATGGAATTTGTCAACTCAGCGGGTCGATGTAAAACCGGTTCTTTTTTGACCAAGCTGATAATGCCATTAAGCGTTTGGTTTCTTTTAAAATATGTTCGGCACGGTTCGCAGTTTTTGATATGTTCGGATACATCAAACATCAAATGTTTGTCTTTCTCGAAAACCAATTGGTCTATTCTATCCTTTGTTAATTTGCAATTCATCTTTTAACCCTTTCAAATAAAAACAGTTTTTGTAGCTTTTCTTTGATTGCTTTTCGTGCATGATAAAGATTGCTTTTTATTGACGTCTCAGGAATATCAAGTATTTCGCTAGTCTCTACTGGATTTAAGCCCTCCAAGTCCCTTAATATAAAAACAAGCCTTTGTTTTTTCGAAAGTGTTTCGGAAATCGAGTGGATCAGTGTCCCGGTCTCTTTATTGTTCAGTTTTGTTTCGGGATGTTCAACGTTCAGTTGTTCGATTTTTTCACGGAAGTCATCGATATTCACACTGATTGTTTTTTTAGTGCTGCGCAAAAAATCAATGGCAGTATTGGAAACGATTTTATACATCCATGTGGTGAATTTCATATTTGGGTCGAATTGTTTCATGTTTTTCCAAATCTTGATAAAGCTTTCCTGTACAATGTCCCTTGCATCTTCTTCGTTGCATATTATCCTGAAAGCAAGGTTGAACGCATATTGCTGATGCTCTTTTACCAGAGAACCAAATGCCTCCTTATTGCCGTTCCTGGCTTTTTCGATATTATTGTCCGCTATTATCTGCATCGGCAACATTCTGTTCTTGAAATGATACGATGAAGATAATAAAAAGTAAAATATCGGGGGAAGGTTTTTTTGAATTGATTCTTGGGGAAATTGCAAATCAGGGGATTTGTATATCATATAGTGTAGTCATGAGGTCACTGAGAAATAGTTAAGAGTCCAGTTATTCTTTTCCTAAAACCAAATATCCATAAGCATCAATGGAAAACAGTTCATGGCAATTATATTCAAAAGCCTGGTCATTAAATAGATTCAGGTATTTACCGTTCAGCTTTTTACATTCAACATAGAAGGAAGTGTCTTTTGGGGAAAGGTTAAGGAAAACAAGAACACGGTCATTTATTGTGAACCTTCCAAAAGCAAGGACCCTTTCAGGTGCGTCGGTTTTAACCGGTCTTAATTCCCCTGATTTTAATGCTTCGTTTGTTGTTCTTAATGTATTGAGCTTTTGATAAATAGAATACATCTTATCCGTTTTCCACTCAATTTCGTCTTTATCGAAAAACTTCAATCGCCTGTAATTTCCTGTTTCCTGTCCGCTATAAATTAAGGGTGTCCCGGGAATTGTGAAACTCAGGATGCTAAGGGGCTCCAGATAATAATTCAATCGTTCGATGGCCGAGCCCTGCCAGGAGTTTTCGTCATGGTTGCTTGTGAAATTCAGTAAAGAAGCACCTTCTGGGAGATGCTCCAGCTCATTTTGGACTGTTGCAAGCAAATCGTCCGCATTTATCTTTTGTGCCGCTGTTTCATTCATGGCGTGGAGCAGCTTCCAGTTGTAAATACTGTCGAAACCATATTCGAGCAAGTCGTGGTTTTCCGATTCGGCCAACATGAAAATATCTTTCTCATTCTGTAATATCCATCTTGCCCTGTTCCAGAAAAGCGTAGGGACGAGGTGCGCCATGTCGCAGCGGAATCCATCAATTTGGGTCTCCCTTAGCCAAAAACCCATTTCGGAAATCATGGCGTCCCAAAGTTCCGGGTTGCCATAATCCAAATGGATCACATCTTCCCAATCTTTAACGGGGGCTTTGAAATTCCCCTTTTCATCTTTGGAATAAAAGCCTGGATGGTCTTTTGTCCAACGATGGTCCCAGGCGGTATGGTTGGCAACCCAGTCAATAATAACAAACATACCCAATGCATGGATTTTATCCACCAAATCCTTAAAATCCTCCAAAGTCCCAAATTCGGGGTTTACCTTTGTATAGTCAGAAATGGAATAATAACTGCCCAAAGTCCCTTTCCTGTTTTTACTGCCAATGGGCTGGATGGGCATAAACCAAAGTATCCCAACGCCCAATTCCTTAAGCCGGGGAAGGTGTTTCGCAAATTCGTTGAAAGTCCCGCCGGGAGTAAATTGCCGGAGGTTGACTTCGTAGATCGTTTGGTTTTTTGCCCAGTTGGGGGATTTGATTTTTCGCTTCATAAAGGATGATTGGAATGAAAGCGGCAAAAGTAAGGAATAATCGGATTGTTTATGGTTGCAAACCAAA
>JAJRTT010000547.1 GCA_024278155.1 Bacteroidota bacterium
CCGTTGCAGCCAACAGATTGCCACGGAACCCCTCCCCTTCAATCCCCCCCTTCGGTTCCTCGCAATGACGGGGGAGCCGTAATGACGGGGATGCCGCAATGACGGGGGAGCCGCAACAACGCAACATAATGGCCCACCTTGCACCTAATGCAAAGCGGGCCATACCTAATTGGGTCAATAATGGTTTGTTTGCACGCTTTTCTCTCCGATCATAATTTCTTTTATCACAATGGTTTAAGAATAATTTCGGCAAAGTTGAAATGTTTATTTTAGAATTGCAATACGTAAATGTCGTAGAGGCGCACTTTTTTTCAAATTTTTTCCCTGCTATACATAGCGGGGGCGCATTGCCTCAAAAGTTACAAAACCACTGAATTTACGTCCCCCTCTTTCTTTGATAGGCGCAACACCTTTGTTAACTGATGCTTACCAATAACCTCTACAAAAACAAATAGTGATATCCTTGATTGCAATACGCAAATTAGGTAGCGGGCAAGTTCTTTTCGCCATCAAAACAGGTCAGGTAAAGGTGTTGAGGGGGGAGTAAACCGGGAAAAGCTTTTTCCCCATCATCCAATTAATGGTAAAAATCCAGTTCGTAAATATTGGGCCACATTTTACCGGTCACAAATAAATTGCCGGATACGGAATCATAGGCAATCCCGTTCATCACATCGATATAGCGGTTTTTGCTTTTGGCGTCCCGGAAAAGCCCTTCAAGGTCAAGGATGCCCGTCACATGGCCACTGGCCGTATCTATTTTCACGATGTAATTTCTGGTCCACACATTTGCATAGATGTATCCCTTAACGAATTCCAGTTCGTTCAGGTAATCGACCACATATCCATTTTGGGTCACTTTCAGTTTTTTTGTTACCTGAAAACCTTTGGGGTCAATATAAGTCAAAACATGGGTGCCATCGCTCATGATCAGGGATTCGCCATCCGTTGTCAACCCCCAGCCCTCTTTGTTTTCATACCTGAACTTACCAATGGGTTCAAATGACTTGGCATCATACACAAAACAGCTTTGTGCCTGATAGGTCAGTTGGTATAGTTTCCCATTAAGAAAAACAATCCCTTCCCCAAAAAATTTGTTCTTGTCAAGCCCACCCAATTCTGAAAGCTTGCCCGTATTTAGGTCAACAACCCCAAAAATGGATTTCGTAAAAGGTAGGTTTTCGGGCGAGCCCGTGCTTTCGTAAAGCTTGTTTTCGTGAAACAACAAACCCTCCGTGAAAGAAGTGATGTCATGCGGATGGGCCTTTACAACATTATATTCAATGTTTGGGATGTATGTTTTTCTTCTATTGCTTCTGTTATCTGCTTTTTTGTCGCTACTGGTATTGCAACTTTGGAGGGCAATAAACACAAATATAAAAACAAGAATCTTTTTCATTTCTTCAAAGCCTTTAATATCCGGTCATTCCCATTCATATCCTTAATAATATCAACAGATTGAAAACCGGCTTCCAAAAATAATGCGGATGTTTCATTGCCCAGATACTGATTGATTTCACAATAAACGATGCCTGATTTATTCAAATGTTCTTTTGCGAAATTTGCAATAGCACGATAAAAGATCAGCGGATTTTCGTCTTCAACAAAAAGGGCTTTGGCGGGTTCGTAATCCAGCACGTTCTTGTTCATCCCTTTCATTTCCGATTTCCTCACATAGGGCGGATTGCTCACAATAATATCATAGCTATCCAATCTGTCCCAACTTCGGGCTTTCAAAAAATCCATTTTCAGAAATTGGACTTCCTGCTCATTCGATCTTGCATTTCCTTTAGCAATATTTAAGGTATTTGTTGAAACGTCAAGAGCAATAATATATGAAGAGTCCAAATACTTTTTCAAAATGATGGCAATACAGCCGGAACCTGTACCAATATCAATAACAGATAGTTTTTGCTTTTTGGAATTTTCCTTAATAACAAGCTCGACCAGCTCTTCCGTTTCAGGCCTGGGAATCAGAACATCGGGGCTTACCTTGAACTTTAATCCATAAAATTCGGATGAGCCTGTTATATATTGGATGGGTTTATTGTTCATCAACGCTTTTGCCCCAAAATGTATTTTCAACAGTTCGGATTCACTGATTGTCCTACTTGCATTGAGCAAAATTTGTGCTTTGGAGAGCCCCGCATATTCTTCAAAAAGGATATAAAGAAACGAATCAATCTCATTTTCATCGTATAAGCCAGCAAGTTGCCGTTTATAATAACGCCTTATATCCTTTATTTTATTTGAGCTCACTTGCACAGCCCGAAAATAAGGAAAAAATTGTAATTTTGGGGAAAACTTAGAGATTTTATATCCTTACATTAAATTGAACCATAAAAGGCATATGAGTACAAATAAGTTTTTACGGCATTGTACCATTGAAGCATTGTACCATTGAAGCATTAAAGCACTATTCAAAGACATAATTATCAACACTTAAACTTTTTACTAAAAAAACCACCCCACATGAAAGGCGATATCCTAATTATTGACGACAACCACCGCAGAGCGGGAAAACAAGTTGCTGACCTGATTTTGAAAGAAATCAAAGACAGCAAGAAAAAATATGTGATAAGCGTGGCCGGTGAATCGGGCGCAGGGAAATCCGAGACCGCTTTTTCCATTGCCGAGGTTCTCGAAAAAGAAAACCTGAAATGCTTCATTTTTGGCCAGGACGATTATTTCGTTTACCCGCCAAAAACAAACGCAGCCCAAAGAGAGAAAGACATTAACTGGGTGGGGATGCAGGAAGTGAAGCTTGATTTATTGGACCAGAACCTTAAGGATGTTTTGGATGGGAAAACCAAACTCACAAAACCCCTCGTTGATTTTGATGCCGATGAAATCGGGGAAGAAACCC
>JAJRTT010000548.1 GCA_024278155.1 Bacteroidota bacterium
GGCCATTGGGTCAAAAGAAAACAAGATCCCCCGTTTTCATGAAAAACAAATGACCGAAATAGAAGAAAAATACTTTGATGTAGTTCAGGAAGCCATGTTGAATGTATTTGAAGGGGAACATGGAACGGCCCGCTGGTCGAAACTTGAAGGGGTGAAAATTGGCGGGAAAACAGGGACCGTGCAAAACCCACATGGGAAAGACCACTCCATGTTCATTGCTTTTGCGCCTGTCGGCGATCCAAAGATTGCCATGTCGGTCATTATTGAAAATTCGGGTTATGGTTCAACATGGGCTGCTCCGATCGCGTCCCTGCTCGTCGAAAAGTATTTGAACGATACCATAGTGCGCAAGCATATCGAAAAAAGGATGTTGGATGGAAACTTAATTTCAAGGGAATGAGAAACCGGGGCAACATATTCCAAAATATTGACCGGGTGACCATCCTGCTCTATTTTTTGCTGGTTTTTGTCGGGTGGATAAATATCTATGCAGCTGTTTATAATGATGAACACCAAAGTATCCTGGACATGAGCCAGAACTATGGCAAACAATTGATTTGGATTTCGACCTCTGTTATTTTGGTTCTGGTGATTTTCCTTATTGAAGCAAAGTTCTTTTCCACGTTTTCATATGTTATTTATTTCTTAATGGTCCTGGTATTGATATCCGTTTTGTTGGTGGGAAAAGAGATTGCGGGTTCCAAGTCCTGGTTCCAGATTGGCAGTTTTTCCATCCAACCCGCAGAGTTTGCCAAGTTTGCAACGGCACTCGCTTTGGCAAAATACCTTAGCCAGATTGATGTGGATATTACCCGTCTCAAAACCAAATTGTTCGCAGGCTTTATTATTTTCGCCCCGGCGGCATTGATTTTATTGCAACACGATACCGGATCGGCAATGGTGTTCGTGGCGTTTGCCCTTGTCCTGTTTCGTGAAGGGCTTTCCGGGAGTCTCCTTGTCCTTGGTTTTGTATTGGCCGTCCTCTTTATTTTGGCACTGCTTATCAATAAGTTTATTTTGATAGGGATCCTTGCGGTTTTTGGGATTTTGGTCTATATACTGAACAAGCGGTTGCGGAAAAAACAGATGATAATCACCGGTTTGTTCTTGATGGCAACGGTTTATATCCTTAGTGTGGATTTTACGTTTGAGAATATTTTGGAGCCCCACCAAAAGAACCGTATCAATGTCCTTCTCGGGAAAAAAAAAGATCCCCATGGTGTTGGCTACAATGTCCATCAATCTGTCATTGCTATTGGTTCTGGCGGATTCTCCGGTAAGGGTTTTTTGAAAGGTACACAAACAAAGTATGATTTTGTCCCAGAGCAAAGCACGGATTTTATTTTTTGCACGATTGGAGAGGAGTGGGGATTTGTTGGCACTTTTGTGCTTGTCCTCCTGTTTGTGGCATTGCTCATCAGGCTTGTTATCCTGGCCGAAAGGCAGCGATCGCGCTTCAGCAGGATTTATGGATATGGAGTGGCTTCCATTATTTTTTTTCACTTTGCCGTTAATATCGGGATGACCATCGGTCTTTTCCCTGTAATTGGGATTCCCTTGCCATTTATTTCTTACGGAGGTTCTTCCCTTTGGGCCTTTACCGTTTTGCTTTTTATTTTCGTAAAATTGGATTCTGTTCGGATGGATTTGTTGTAGGTTATAATTGGGTTAAGATATTCCCAAGGTTTAACCAACCAACAATCTTACCTGTTCCCATATCAAAACTTTTACTGCCACCATATATCACAAAAGTGTTTTCAGGAGGATTACCGGATATTTTGTTCCAATAATTGAGGTTTTTCATGAAATCGCTGTTAAATGTTTTTCCTGCTTTTATCTCAAAAGCCAAAGTATCATTGTTCTTTTCTGCGATCAAGTCAATTTCCTTACCTGCTTTATCGCGCCAAAAGCAGTACTCGGGAATAGCTCCTTTGTTTAGGGTATATTTAATGAATTCATTGATGATCAGGTTTTCAAATAAACTTCCATAGGCAAAATGCAATGGAAGTTGTTCCTTGTCTTTAATGGCAAGCAACGAGCAGGCTAAGCCTGTATCGTAAAAATACAGCTTCGGCATCTTTACCAGTCTTTTGTTGAAATTCTTATGATGAGGCCGTAATAAATAAACAACGAAACTTGCCTGAAGTATCGAAAGCCATGAGTTTGCCGTTACCTGGGTAATCCCACATGAATTGGCAAGTTCGCTAATATTCAATAGTTGCCCTGTCCTTCCGGCGCACATTTTAATGAATTTAATAAAGGTACTCTGGTTGCTTATGTTTTTAATGAGCTTTACATCCCTTTCAACATAAGTTTGAACGTAAAATGGATAAAAGTCCACCGGGCTGATACCTTTGTCATATAATCTTGGGTAGAGACCTGTGAATATTAATTTATCCACATCACTTATCCCAATACCAGCATGAATGAGTTCCAAATTGCTAAAAGGCAATAAGTTTAATATGGCAACCCTCCCAGCTAATGACTGGGATATTTTTTCTAACAACAAAAAATTCTGCGAGCCAGTTAATATAAACTCTCCTTCTTTGTTGGATCGATCAACTATTCCCTGTATGTATGAAAATAACTCAGGGGCTCTTTGGGCTTCGTCAATAATCATCCCTTTTTTATGGGTTTGAAGGAATTTCCGTGGATCGTTCAGTGCGATTGTCCTTATATCTGGATCCTCAAGGGTAACATATTCATAGTCGGGAAAAGCTGATTTTACAAGGGTTGTTTTCCCTGATTGTCTTGGCCCTGTAACACTCACTACCGGGAATAAACCGGCTAAGTGCAATAATTTTTTTGTAATTGTCCTTTGAATCATGTAGCAAAGATATTGAATAAAATGGACAATTTATATAGTGGACTATATAAATTGTCCATTTTCATGATGTTGCAATATATCTTCAAACCTGCCAGCCGCATACAAGGGTTTTTATTAGTGTAATTTA
>JAJRTT010000549.1 GCA_024278155.1 Bacteroidota bacterium
GCCATGTTGGAATACATCGAAGGTAAAGAATTGCCGGGCGTGAAAGCGATTAAAGGGTAGAATTGATGTTGATAAAAAAATGCCCTTCGACAGGCTCAGGGTGACCATTTTTTCACTTGTGTCACCCTTTGACAGGCTCAGGGTGACCATTTTTTCACTTGTGTCACCCTTTGACAGGCCCAGGGTGACCATTTTTTCACTTGTGTCACCCTTCGACAGGCCCAGGGTGACCATTTTTTCACTTGTGTCACCCTTCGACAGGCCCAGGGTGACCATTTCTTTCGCTGCTGCCCGTTGGTGTTGTCACCAACGGGAATAACATACAATTTGCGACTGAAAACGTGTATTTTGGCAAAAACACCAACATAGGGAAGATTTTGGGATTGGTTAAATCTAAGCATACTTATCCCAAATTTTCGGAAATCTTTTGGGCAAATCATTCATTGACCATTCCTGACCTTCCAATTGAAAATCGTCCATATTGGATTCCGGCATAAACTTTTTCGTTTTGTAATAATAAGCTTCATCCAGGACATCTGTTATCCTTAGTTCTGTATACCCAACATATTCCTCTTTTAACATAAAGTTGACATTGGCTAGCGAATCGTAATAAAATGCTCCCCCCCTACTTATTATCCAGGAAATCAAAGAAAATAAATGATTAGGGTTCATGTCTTTATATATGATTGAGGATACTCCCAACATCTCCCAATTAAATCCCTTCCTATATAATTGAGACATAAGGTTATCCATTTCAACAATTTCATTTTCAGACATCTTATTGAATTTATCCCTCAGCAATCCCAATTGGTTTTTATAATTTCCTTTACTCATTTGTTTTGTAAAAGATATTAATTCCCAAAATCCATCTTCATCCGCTAATTTATGATTCTTCCTTTTCTCTATATTTTCAATCAAATACTTAAGCTCCTTTTTTCTTTTGTTCTCGAATATCTCTGTTGTCTCTTCATTTATTTTCGTATTACGCCACCATCTGTAAATCATTAGGCAAATAAAAACAACAGCCAAAATCAGCCAATATATAGCAAGGGGTTTCATTTCACTAAATAAAATTAAATTTTTGTAGCAACAAATAATTATTTATTGACTTCAATTCCTGCTAAATTTGACGACCAAGATAAAAACTATATTTTACATCTTCTGTTTTATTTCTAATTTTATTGTATGTTTGAAAAAACATTAAAATGACCTCAAAAACTGTTTTATTCCTTGCTATCTTATTTCTTTCTGCTTGCAATAATAAATCACCAGACAGGAAGGCAATCACTGTGATTAAAGGGGGAACAATCCTTGATCTTTCTTCAAAAGGAAAATCAACAAATGATATCAAAAATAGTTATCTCATTTTTGAGGGGAACGAAATCCTGAAAATCGGATTGCTTTCTGACAAATCGGAATTTCCATCCAATGCAAAAATCATTGATGCAAATGGCAAGTTTATTATCCCCGGATTAGTTGATGGTTTTGCGGTTTTAAACAATCAGTCTTATGCAAATGCCTATCTGTATTCCGGCGTTACAACCATAATTGGTGCAGATGGTGGAAGACGAGGGCCCTTTTATTATGATGCGAACCCTTCTCCCGGTTATTATATGCTGGAATCGGTTGGTGATGACCCAAAACCGGATTCGGCCCATCTTGCCGACTTGTTTAAATTGCATGAAAAAGGCTATAAGATTGCCCTTCTGAAATATGAACTGCGGCCTGAACAATTGCGGCTTATCAATGTTGAAGCCCATAAACTGGGCATGGGGACCATTGGGGAATTGGGGTTCACATCCTATAAAGAAGCGGCCAACATGGGCATCGATGCTTTTGTGCACACCACCCGTTATTCATTGGATGTGGCCCCAGAGGAAATGCACAAAGCTGTGGCAGCCAATCCCTTTAGCGATGATTTGGACAGCCCGAAATGGAAATACTATCAATATCTCTTTAACCTGGACACTACTGATAATGCTTTGCAAAACCACGCTGAAGTTTTGGCTTCCTCAGGAACTTACCTGATGCCCACGATGAGTCTGTTGTATGCCGATCTGCCCGACAGTAAAAACCCGTGGGACGAAGCCGTTGCGGCAATTTTGGACCCCAACGACATCAATAACCCGGTGGACAGGAAAACAGGAAGGCACAATTATACCGATGAGCAGCAGGAAAACTATTCCGCTGTGGGCTTACAGGAATTGAAAATCGAAACGGTTTACCGAAATGCGGGAAGCCATTACCTGACAGGGAGCGCAACCGATGTATGGGGAACCATGCCGGGGATTTCGCTGCACAACGAATTGGGACTGCTCACAAGAATAGGCTTAAGCAACAGGGAAGTCCTGGCCGCGGCAACAACAAATTTCAACAAGGCTTTCGGCTGGAAAACAGGGAAGATTGAAAAGGGATTTGAAGCGGATATCCTTATCCTTGACAAAAACCCATTGGACAAGCTCGAAAACCTTAAGGAAATAGATGTACTGATAAATAACGGAAAAGTATTGGACAGAAATAATTTACTAAAAAACGAATAACATGAAGACAAAATTCTTACTCATTATTATGAGTTCAATTTTAATAGGAAATTCCTATTCACAAAATGGACAAATCATATCAAGGGACACATTTGATGTGTATGAACACCCGGATGTATTGGAGATAATCGGGGAAAAATCAATGTCAGGATATATTATCCACGAAGAGTACAAATGGGTGACGGAAGATATCGTAATGGAAGAAATATTTTATGTGAGCGACAGTCTGAAAGTTAAGGCGTATCTTGCTTATCCAAAAGACAAAATGGCAAAACCTTCAGTGATTTACAACCGTGGCGGCAACCGGGAATTTGGTGCGCTCAACGCAAAGAAGATGGTTCTCGTCCTGGGAAGGCTGGCAAGTTGGGGATATACCGCCGTGGGAAGCCAGTACCGGGGAAATGATGGTGGCGAAGGGATGGAGGAATTTGGCGGTGCCGATGTGGACGATGTCCTGAACCTGATCCCTTTATTGGCCAATTTGCCGCAGGCAGATACGGCCAGGATGGGCATGTACGGTTGGAGCCGTGGCGGCATGATGACCTATTTGTCGCTGATGCGCACCTGCCTGAT
Organism: Bacteroidota bacterium; assembly: GCA_024278155.1. GTDB lineage: Bacteria > Bacteroidota > Bacteroidia > Bacteroidales > JAADJA01 > JAADJA01. Next base: position 3,114 of record JAJRTT010000549.1, read on the forward strand.
GAAGGCCGCAGTTGTGGGCGGGGCCGTTGCCGACCTGCGGATGATGAACGACAGCCGGGGCGGTGAAATGGAAAAATATGTTTACAGCGAGCTTATCCCTGATTACGAAAACAGAAAAGATGCTGCCCTTGCCGCCCGGTCGGCCATTACCATGGTGGACAAGATTTGCAAAACCACCCCAATCCTGATGATGCACGGAACAGCTGACTGGCGGGTTATTCCCGAAGAGTCGCTAAAAATGGCAGAGGAATTCCAGAAAGAAAAAATCCCCTATCGCTTAGTGATGTTCGAAGGGGGCGACCACGGGCTTTCTGAGTTTGATAAAGAAGTGGATGAAATGGGTAAGAATTGGTTCGATAAATATTTGAAAGAGGGAAAGGCCCTGCCAGATTTGGAACCGCATGGAAAATAAGCACGGCCTATGTCTCGCTCTACAAAAACTTCAATGCAGTATCCTTGACACCAGCGAATTGACAATATCGTACCTATGGCACTTTGACCACCAATCAAAATATTGGCTGCCATAATTTTGCACCTCCGGTGCTTCTATTAAAACAAAGAACCTTCTGCGTGTCGCCGTAGCTTTAGCGGAGGAGCAAGGTTCGCAACTATGGTAGAAATGAGGGAAACCGTATCAAAGTACCGTAGGTAAGACATTATTGAAAACATCTAAATATAAATCCATGTATTTTAAAGTGGGAAATATTAGTTATTTATCACCCCAAAACCTCTTCCGCTTTCTCTTTCTGTTCCTGAAGCTGCTCATCGTCAATCTTTAGATCCTTGAATTTATCCCATAGAAAAGGGGCGATGTCTGAAACGGGGCCATATAGGAAGGAGGTCTCCCTTTTCTGTTTGGAAATTGCATTGGCATCGAAATGATTAATGACCAGGATTATGACACTTAGGAAAATAGTAGCTTTCAAAACCCCAAAAACCGCACCAGCCAGCTTATTCAGAAAACCAAGTGCAACAAGATTGATAAGTTTTTCAAGTAGTTTCCCTAGAAAATGAATAAGGATCACCACTCCAATAAAAGTAACTATAAAGGAAATAATTGGCAGATAATCGGTTTTTATGTCCAGGCTATCCGTGAGGAACCCGGCTACGATCCGCGAGAAATACAAAGCCGCATAAATACCAAGGATAAGTGCTGCCAGGGAAGCAATGCCAATAATGAGGCCTTTCTTGAAACCCGTGTAGGCAAACCAGGCCGCCGGGATCAATATGATAATGTCGATAATGTTCATAATTCAAATTTTTCAACCTTCCATGTCACTTCCGCACATGCCATCTTCGACATGAAAGGTTTTGTTAATGAAAACTGCCTGCTTTTTTCACTTTCTTTTTTTCAGTCTCTTCGTCAATTCCGTGTCAAACACAAAATCGTTCAGCTCGGGATTGTCCGATTCAAGGATTTCGTTTTTGTCTCCTTCCCACCAAACCTGTCCCTCATGGATATAGGAAATGGCATCACCGATTTTTATTACCGAGTTCATATCGTGGGTGTTCACGATCGTCGTAATCTGAAATTCTTCGGTGATCTTGCTTATCAGGTTGTCGATTACCCCGGAAGTATGTGGATCGAGGCCAGAATTTGGTTCATCGCAAAACAAGTATTTGGGGTTAAGTGCAATGGCCCGGGCAATGGCCACCCTTTTCACCATTCCTCCACTCAGCTCCGAAGGGAACAAATGGTTTTTGTTTTCGAGGTTTACCCACTTTAAACAAAAATTCACGCGATCCAGTTTTTCCTCCTTGGATTGGTTGGTGAAAATGGTAATCGGGAACATGACATTTTGCTCCACGGTCAAGGAATCGAAAAGTGCCCCGCCCTGGAACAACATACCTATTTCCTTGCGGATGTCCTTTCTTTTCTTAAATGTCATGGCCGAAAAATCCCGGTCATCAAAAAGGATATGTCCTTCGTCCACCTCGTGCAAGCCAACGAGGCACTTCATCAAAACCGTTTTTCCGGATCCACTTTGTCCGATAATCAGATTGGTTATCCCCTTTTCAAATTTCAGGGAAACATTTTTCAGGACTTTATTGTCGCCAAAGGATTTTGATATGTTTTGTGCTTCGATCATTGCGTATTGTTACGGCCTAAATTCTTACGATAAAAGTAATTGCGTTAAAATAAGGTTGAAGAGTATTATCATAATACTGCTCCAAACCACGGCCTTTGTACTTGCGGCCCCCACTTCGATTGCCCCGCCCTTCACATTGTAACCCATAAACCCGGAAATAGAAGTGATGAGCCATGCAAAAACCACTGTTTTAATAAGTGCGTAAACAATGGTGTAGCCTTCGAACCACGAACGCACCCCGGTGATATAATCGGTAGAAGTATAAAGGTCGGTAAAGATTGCGACCAACCAACCACCAAACATGCCCAGCCCCATACTGATGATAATTATTACCGGGTTAATGATGACAGCAGCCATTATTTTAGGGAGAATGAGAAACCCGCCCGGGTTAATCCCCATTATTTCCAAGGCATCTATCTGTTCGGTAACCCGCATGGTCCCAATTTCAGAAGCAATACGGGAACCCACTTTCCCGGCAAGTATCAGGCTCATGATCGTCGGGGAAAATTCAAGGATAATGGATTGCCTTACAGTAAACCCGATTATTGAAAGTGCGATAAGCGGATTGTCCAGGTTATATGAAGTCTGGATAGCAACAACAGCGCCCATGAAAACCGAGATAATCCCCACAATCCCAAGAGACTGGATCCCAAGTTGATATATTTCTATCAGGAGTTGGTTCCAGAAAACATTGCCTTTCTCAGGTCGCTTGACAACCTTCAACATTAACAGGATATATTGGCCAAATTGCTGGATCATGCCGTGATTTTTTGTTGGTGCTAAATTAGGAATTTTCTTAAAGAACGGACTTCATTATTTTATAATCATACAATATTCTCGTCCCAGCCCGTTTATTATTGATATATTAAAATTGAACCCCCAACTTATAAAACAATTATGCTTTTCAATTTCAATCGACAAAAAGCGGTATCCCCTAAGTGGGAAAGGAGTTCCCGGTTCCAGCTAAACAAACCCAAAAAACTTCTTTTTATTATTTCACTATTGGTTTTGGCCACGGTTTTTGGTTCTTGTTCAACTTCGCGAAAAGCAAAAAAGAAATGCAGGGAATGCCCTGGATTCAGCATGAACCTCACGCAGGAAAAAACGAGTTAATGGGCAACTTTTCAAGGCCATGATTGTCTTTTTATAAATCCCGGCAAACAAATGCAAGATTATCAACTGAAGGATTTTAAATGAAAACGTACCAGGAGACTTTATCTGAATATATCCCCGCACCCTCGGTTGATTCTGTGTTTTCCCGCCTCGACAAACATCACGTACGCCTTGTGATCAACAGGAGCAGGGCCACAAAACTGGGCGATTACCGTCCACCCATAAAATACAAATATCACCGTATTTCGGTAAACCATGATTTGAACAAATACCAGTTCCTGATAACATTGATCCATGAACTGGCACATCTGGAAACCTGGTTGAAACATAAAAACAGGGTAAAGCCCCATGGCATTGAATGGAAATCGGAATTCAAAAACCTGATGGGGGAATATATGGACAATGGCATTTTCCCCGAAGATGTTGGAAAAGCCCTGAAAACATATTTCACGAAAAGCACATCGAGCGATACGGACCTTTCACGGACCTTAAAGAAGTACAATGCGGAATCGGAAGAAACTACCCTGGAAGAACTACCTGAGAATGCGGTCTTTGCCATTTACAATGGCATTGTTTTCCAAAAACAAAAACGCCTTCGGAAAAGGTACCGTTGCAAAAGGATGGACAATGGCAAAATATACATGGTAAGCCCGCTCATGGTCGTCCATCCAATTGATAATAAATGATGCCTTTCCAATAGGAATCTTAATAACGGCCAGACTTCGACAAACTCGTGATAAGCGTTTTTTTCATATGCCCTCTTTTTATATCTTTGCACTTTTTTAAACCAATTCATTAATAATGGACAAAAACAATTATTGTGTGATCATGGCCGGTGGGATTGGAGCCCGTTTTTGGCCCATGAGCCGCACATCGCACCCCAAGCAGTTTATCGACATACTCGGAACAGGAAGAACCTTGCTACAACAGACCTTTGACCGTTTCATGGATGTTTGCCCAAAGGAAAATGTATATATTGTCACCAATGACAAGTACAAAGAGATGATCCTGGAGCAACTTCCCGGGATTACGGCCAACCAGGTTTTATGCGAGCCCATGCGCCGGAACACTGCCCCTGCCATCGCCTATGCAGCTTACAAAATCCGCGAAGAAAACCCAGATGCCAAGCTTGTGGTTGCCCCTTCCGATCATATTATCCTGAAAGAAGAAGCATTTACCAATGTTATCCTGTCGGCGATAAATGCAGCAGCGAAAAACGATTGGCTGCTCACGCTGGGGATCACACCTTCGAGGCCCGACACCGGTTACGGTTATATCCAGTTTGAGGAATCAAGGCCCTTTGAAGAAGACGAAAGGATCAGGAAAGTAAAAACATTTACCGAAAAACCCAATCTGGAACTGGCCGAAACATTCCTTGCAAGTGGTGATTTTCTTTGGAACTCGGGGATTTTCATCTGGTCGTTGAAAAGTATTCTGAAAGCTTTCGAAGAACACCTTCCCGAAGTGGGTACATTGTTTACCAAAGGGGCCGGGAAATACAACACATCCGAAGAGGAAGCATTTATCAATGAAATTTTCCCTGTCTGTAAAAACATTTCCATTGACTTTGGTGTGATGGAAAAAGCAAAAAACGTCCATGTGCTGGCTTCCGATTTCGGTTGGTCCGATTTGGGCACATGGGGTTCTTTATACGACATCAGGGCGAAAGATGAAAACAGCAATGCTCTTGTAGGTGACAATGTGATGACCTTCGACACAAAAAACTGCATCGTGAACATGCCAAAAGAAAAACTGGTCGTGTTGCAAGGCCTCGACGATTACATCGTGGTCGATAATGATGATATCCTGTTGATTTGCCGTAAAACCGATGAACAAAATATCAGGGATATCGTGAATGCCGTTAAACTTGAAAAAGGGGCTAAGTTTGTTTAAGCAAAACCAAATTGCATTCTTTAATTATAAAAATGCATGCAAACTGCATTAGGGAAATCTCAAAATATAATATCCAAAAATCAAATAAACCCCAAATAGATAATATCGAAATCCGAATCAGTTTCTTCAGGAAGTTTTGAAATTGATTTTTTTAATTTGTTGTTTATTTGAAAGTTAGTTTTTGATATTTGGTAATTAGTTTTTCGAGTTCCAAAATAAATTCCAAAACTTTAAAAATGAAAAAAACAATTCTACTATTTTTTGTGCTGATAATGGGCATCAACCCATACAGCCGGGCCGATGAAGGGATGTGGCTGCCCATGTTTATCGAACGCCTCAATTATGTGGATATGCAGAAGGAAGGTTTGCACCTGACCGCTGAAGAAATCTACAGCGTGAACCATTCGAGCTTGAAAGATGCCATCGCAATTTTTGGCCGTGGCTGTACAAGCGAGATTATTTCGGACGAGGGCTTGCTGCTCACCAACCACCATTGTGGTTATGGAAGCATACAGGCGCACTCTTCGGTGGAACATGATTACCTTGCCGATGGCTTTTGGGCCATGAGCCGCGATGAGGAGCTCCCAAACGAAGGCTTGACCGCAAAATTCCTTGTAAGTATCGAAGACGTGACCGAGAAAGTGTTGGCCAATGTGAACGATGACATGACCGAAGAAGAAAGGTATTCAGAAATAAGGAAGGTTTCGAGTGAACTAAGCAAAGCTGCGGAAGACGGGACAGACTACAATGCTTCTGTCCGTAGTTTTTTTGCCGGAAATGAGTATTACCTTTTCGTTTACATGGTTTATAAAGATGTGCGCCTTGTAGGCGCGCCCCCTTCGTCCATTGGGAAATTTGGTGCCGATACCGATAATTGGATGTGGCCGCGCCATACCGGCGATTTTTCCATGTTCCGGGTTTATACCGATAAGGATGGGAAACCGGCCGAATATGCAAAAGACAATATCCCATTTAAACCCAAACATTCGTTGCCCATTTCCTTGGCCGGTGTCAAAAAAGGGGATTTTGCAATGATATTGGGATACCCGGGAAGTACGGAGCGTTATATGACTTCCTACGGGATAAAAATGGCCCTCGGCATCTCCAACCAAACCATCGTGGACATCCGTGACGTGAAGTTGAAAATCATGATGGCCGATATGCAGGCAGACCAGTCCGTCCGGATTAAATATGCTTCTAAATACGCCCGGATCGCCAATTATTGGAAATATTTTATCGGCCAGACAAAGGGCTTAAAAAAGCTAAAGGTTTATGATAAGAAAGTTGATCTGGAAAACAAATTCACACTTTGGGTCGACGAAGATGCAGGCCGCAAAGCAAAATACGGTGAAGCACTGAAAGACAATTCGGAGGCTTATGAGCAACTGAGCAAATATGAACTGGCCCGCATTTACAAATCGGAGGCAATAAGAAGGGGCAGTGAAATCCTTGGTTTTGCCAACCGTTTTTCTCCACTGTCAAAAGCTTTGTCAGAAAAAGAGGCAGGCCAGGAAAAAATCGATAAAATGATTTCAAGCTTAAAAGAGATGTCGGCAAGTCATTTTAAGGACTACAATCTACCCACCGATGAAAAGCTCCTGACGGCCATGTTGAAAATGTACACCGAAAACGTGCCCATCAACCAACAATCAGATTACGTGAAGAAAATTGCGTCAAAGGCCAAGGGCGATTTTTCTGCCTTTTCCAAAAAGCTTTTTGAAACTTCGATATTTACCACAGCAGGGAAAGTAGATGCCCTCTTTGAAAAACCTTCGGCAAAGAAAATCGAAAAAGACCCGGCCTTTACTTTGATAAAAGACATAAACGATTACTACAACAAAAACATCCAACCTGTAATTTATGCTGCATACGACCAGCTCGACCGCGGCAACAGGTTGTTTATCGCCGGGTTGAGGGAAATGGAGCCAAATAAAAAATTCTATCCCGATGCCAACTTCACCATGCGGTTGACTTACGGGCAAGTATTGCCCTATAGTCCCGGTGATGCGATATTCTACAATTACTACACTACCCTGAAAGGGGTAATGGAAAAGGAAGACCCCAATAATTGGGAATTTGTGGTACCTGAGAAATTGAAGGAGTTGTACAAAAACAAGGATTACGGCCCTTATGGCGAAAACGGTGAAATGCACACCTGTTTCCTTTCCAACCTTGACATAACCGGAGGCAACTCTGGAAGCCCCGTGATGAACGGGAACGGCGAATTGATCGGGATCGCTTTCGATGGCAACTGGGAAGCCATGAGCGGCGACATTGCCTTCGAGCCCGAAATCCAACGGACCATCAGCGTGGATATCCGTTATGTGATGTTTATCATTGATAAATATGCAGGAGCCACACATCTTATTGATGAAATGAAACTGGTGAAAAGAAAACCGGCCCCATCAAAAAAAATAAGGGAAAAAACCCTGGAAGCCGAACCGATGGAAATGGAGCGGTAATAACTTTTTGGTGGCAACACCAGCACGTAGCATAGTTTTAACAATGAAAAGGCCGTGGAGATTTTATTTCCGTGGCTTTTTTGTTTTTGGTGCTTTTTTGTCGCATTGGCAAAAGCCCATCACAGATTATATCTGTGATGGGCATGATGAAAACATCAACAAAGAGCACAGAATTGACGGATTGCGGTTTCAAACTTCAATGGTCAATGGTTTCAATATTAATCTTCCTTATGGTATTTCTTCCATAAAAAGTTGGGAAGTACATCAATTCCAGTTTGGCCGGGTTCAATGTATAGCTCCCGCTGAAACGGGCCTGAAGGTTTATTTTGAAAATATGTTCACCCGGTTCAAGTGTTTCGCAATAGATAATGGTTTTGTCCTTGAAATATTCCCGGTGGGATTCGTTGTAGTTGGTTATGCTTTTATTGTTTCCATAAGAACAACCAGCGGGAACGGGTATTTCAAGCATGACATAATCTGCTTTTTTCATTGAACTTACCTTTACTATCATGGTGATATTTTCACCTGCTTCAAGGATTTCCGTTTTCCCCCCATTTGATTCAAACCAGGTTTCAATCTTGAAAAGGCTATCTACTGCTTTGGGTTCATTGTTCCAGTATTTGGAATACCAGGTGAAGTAAACGGATGAAGAACCTGTTTTTCTAATTTGGGTCCCCTTTGTTTCCCCATCCATTCTTAAAGAAAATGGGAAATCACTTGCACGGGCAGTTTCCTTTCCAATGATTTCAAGTTCCGCCGTAGCAAACAGGTCTTCCCTTTCCCGTAAAGCACCCGGAAGTATGGCCTGCAACATGGACGCCGTTTGATAGGTATTGATCCTCCTGTTATTTCCACTATGGTTAATCAGGTATCCCCTGATTTTCGTCAGAGCGGGATGCAAACTATCAGAAGCTTCTATGATTCGGTATGCAAGTATGGTCAGGTCGATGGAGTTGTCAAAGCAAATATCGTTTTCGTTTCCCCAATAATAATTCCCAAAGACAGTCTCGTTTTTCAAATCCAGGATTTCCCCTATTGAATAATCAATATTGTTCTTTTGTTTTATCCGTGCCAGGATCAAGAGTTCGCGAAGGGAAAGGGAATCAGCATTAATCCTGTCAATGTATGTTTTGTAATGAATTTTTTCTTTCATATCGGATAAAGCATTCAATACATTCAACAGTTCCGGGCCTTTTGTTACATCTAATTGCCAAAGCATAAATTGGGCAGACTTGAAAAGCGAACGGCAAATATAACCTTCATCAACGGCCTCTGCAAGTGCACTGATCACATAGGTAGTCATCCAGAGGTTTTCAACAGAGTTGGGCCACCATCCCCAACTACCATTTTCGTGTTGCCCTTTTACAAGGCGCTTTATCATTTTCCCTATCTGGTTTTTGTTGCTAAAACCTTTGTCTGTAAGCTTCCTGATTTTTTCTTCGGCCAAAAACCCCCTTAGTTTGGATGCCGTTTGCTCCATACAGGAATGAGGATAATCTTTCAGCTTTTCGATTTCTTTGAGCATAAACCCGGCAGTGGAATTTTCGGCATGTATTTCAATTTGGCCAAATGTGTTATCGTAAGGGATAAAAACCGTTGTGTCCTTTTCCAAAACAAAAAATCGTCCTTTGGTTTCTTCCACGCCTACCGGAAAAACAGGGACTCTTCTTTCCTCACCGTCCCCTGCCCCATAATCTTCCGTCACAAGATATTTCATCGTTATCGTATCACATTCCTGAACGTTAATTTCAAAGTCCTCAAGCAAAGCATTCCCGACCAACGTATCAGTGGATTTCAACAAATCATTGTGAACATAAAAAGAGGTGTTGACTTTTTCCGGTTTGTCACGGTAGTTCAAAACTTTCCCGATTACCGTGGATTTATCGCCCTCGATA
>JAJRTT010000550.1 GCA_024278155.1 Bacteroidota bacterium
GTCCCTGCTGACTCCAGTGCAAAAACCTCAGCATTTAAAGCTTATCCGTATGCGTTTTACACGCCCGAATCGAAACTTGCATTTGGGGCGGGTGGAATCTATACCTTTTATGCTGGCGAGGGACCTGAATTAAAACCATCAAAAATTGGGTTTGGTGGGTATTATTCAACCAATAAACAATATAAAATCAGTATGAACAACTCGTATTATTTTTGGGACAATAAATTGTATTTTCATTTACCAATAAGTTACGGGTATTTTGTAAATAAATATTGGGGTATTGGAAAAGATGTGGCGGATTATGACAGTTCCGGGTATGCCGTACAGACCTTTGCTGCAACCTTAACCGTACAATTGCCCCCGTTATGGTTTGCCGCAGATCGCTCCGGGATCATTATTGACTACGATTATACCGAGATTGTTGACAAACTGGGTAACAAACTTCTTGTGAACGACTCCCTGCCGGGATCAAACGGAGGGCAGCTAATCGGCTTGGGAGCTGATTTGGTCTGGGATAGCCGGGACAATATATTCTTCCCCAATTCTGGTGGATACCAGTATTTTAAGGCGGTATTTTATCCTGGAATGAGCGATTATGTATTTGCCTTTTTTGAACTTGACGTAAGGCATTACAGGGCATTTTCCAAAGATCACGTTTTAGCCGGGAATTTCTATTTGCAGTCTTCGGTAGGGGAAACACCTTTTTACAAACTTCCTTCAATAGGTGGCAAACAAATGCGCGGTTATTTTTATGGCAGGTACCGCGATAATTTTATGGCCATGCTGCAAATGGAATACCGTCAGTACTTCTATCGGAAATTGGGTTTTGTGGTTTTCTCATCGGTGGGCAATGTTTCCGCATCAATTCTTGATTACAATCTCAAAAACGTTAAATATACATATGGAGGGGGGTTGAGGTATTTGTTCAACGAAAAAGAAAAAATAAACTTAAGAATGGATATAGGCATTGGGACAGATGGGAGCACAGGTATTTATTTCGGGATAGAGGAGGTGTTTTAAAGTGGGTAATTCGGGCCTGCACCTATCAGATAAAAGTTGAAAGTGTGAAAAACCAATAGATATAAACCAAAATATTTTATTAATAATATTAAATATTTCTAATCAATTAAATTTTATACATATGAAAAAAATCATGAATAAGCTTTCGGTCATTGCAATGATTGCTTTAATAGCAAGTTGCTCAACTGATGGCCAGAAAAAGGAAGCGAAAAAAGACGCTCCAAAAGCAAAAGTTGAAATATCAACTTACAAGAACACAACCGATATTCCCCAGAATATCACCACACCGGATGAGGTAGAAACATCCATCGGGACACTTCACTTTTTTGATGGTGTTCCAACTAAGGAAACCGCAGAATTAACACAAGATTTTCTGCTAAAAGCAAGAGGAGTGGATGCTTTCTTAAAAGGTATTCCCGGAGCATCATTACAAGCATTACGTAAAGGCCCTGCTGCACTTGGTGTTGATGCAAATGGGAAAGTTGCCCTGTTCGAAAAATTGATGGATTCGCATGCACTCTTCTTAACTGCAAATACATCTACACTTTATATTTTTCCTTATGTAAATACAACAGACGGACCTGTTGTTGTTGAAGTCCCTCCAATGATGCTGGGTGCTTTCGACGATGCATGGTTCCGTTTTGTAAGCGATGTTGGATTGGCCGGGCCTGATCGCGGTAAGGGTGGAAAATACCTTGTATTGCCTCCTGGATATGATAAAGAGATTCCGGAAGGATATTTCGTAATTAAGCCCCGTACTTACGCCACATGGTTATTTATGCGTGGTAATATTTCAAAAGGAGTTGATGTGGCCGTGAAAAATGTGAAAGATCACCTGAAAGTTTATCCGCTTTCGGAAGCTTCCAACCCGAAACCTGTTGAGTATGTGAACATGACCGGAAAACCATTCAATACGATTCACCCGAATACGTTTGAGTTTTATGAGCATTTAAACACCCTTATTCAGGAAGAATCCGACGAGATGCTGGATGATGAAACAAAAGGGCTGTTCGCTTCTATCGGCATCAAAAAAGGAGAAGAATTTAATCCTACCGAAAGGGAGAAAAGAATTCTTACGGATGCTGTTGCCATTGCTAATGCTGCCGCAAGAGCAAACAACTACTATCCAACAGGCGACCTGAAAATGGTTTACTTCTACAAAGATGTTCCAACAGAATGGGTGATGGCTTATCCGGATAAAAATGTGTACTTCAATTACGAACACGGTTTCAACACCGATGCAAGGGTTTTCTTCCATTACACTTACACGGCAGTAACTCCCTCAATGGCAACACCACACGAAGGCAGGGGTTCTGATTATTGCATCACTTTTAAAGACTCTAAACACCAGATATTTGATGGTTCCAAAACCTATAAGATTCATTTGCCCCCCAATGTACCTGTGGCTGATTTCTGGGCATTAACGATTTACGATTCCCAAACCCGTTCGATGTTGCAAACCGACCAGCCCTACCCAACGGTGGGAAGCCAGGATGATGGCTTTAAACAAAATGAGGATGGTTCTTACGATGTATATTTTTCACCAAAGCCACCAAAAGGATTTGAGAAAAATTGGTTACAAACCATCCCGGGAAAATCCTGGTTTGTGATTCTTAGAATGTACGGACCATTGAAGCCTTTCCTTGACAAAACATGGAGGCCCAGTGAAATAGAATTAGTAAAATAAAAATAATGATGATGAAAATAAATAGAAAAATCAAATCAGTTTTAGTCATTATAACAATGGTTATGATGTTTAGCGCCTCCTTTGGCCAAACAGAAAACAAAGATCAGTACAAAGAAATTCTGTCGAAGTACAATACAGATATCCCAACGAAAATTTTAACCCCTGACGTGGTTGAAACAGAAATGCTGGGAACTCTCAATTTTTACGATGGAATGCCTACAGCGGAACCCGTGCAGAAAGTATATGATAACCTCGATTTTATAAGGGGTATTGATGTCTTTTTGAATTTTATTCCTATGGCTTCCGTAGAAAGCATGCGTACCGGATTGGTTTCAATAGGTGCGGACGACTACAATAAAGTAGCCTATTTTGCCGATTTGCTCGATTCCAGAGCGCTGTTTTTAACAGGAAATTCCACAACTGTTTATGCTACTTCTTTTATCGATTTGAAAAAAGATGGTGTTATGGTTATTGAGGTTCCGGCCGGTGCCGGTCCGGGTACGATCGATGATGCTTATTTCCGCTTTATTGTGGATATGGGAGCTCCGGGCCCTGACCGTAAAAAAGGGGGTACATATATTATCTTACCTCCTGATTATAAAGGCGACTTAAAAGTTACACCAAATACCTTTAAAGACAATCATTCTGTGAAAGCAATGATAGGTGGTGAAGAACGTGACGTATGGATTGCCCAATCAAGAACATACTCTAACTGGGTGGTTTTACGTGGGTTTTTAGTAGATGGAAAACCAGGACCTGCTGCTAAAATGTGGAGAGATGGGTTGAAAATATATCCTCTTGAACAAGCAAAGAATCCTAAAAAAATGGAATTCATCAATATTTCAGGAAAAGAGTTTAACACCATCCATGCCAATAATTTCGAGTTTTATGAAGAAATATCCACGGTAATTGATAGGGAACCCCTTGATTTTATTGATCCTGAATTGAGAGGTCAATTGGCCGCTATTGGAATTATTAAAGGACAAAAATTTGCACCGGATGCACGTATGGAAAAGATTTTAACAGAGGCTGTTAAGGTTGGTAATGCTACTGCACGTGCCCTTTCATTATTACCAAGAAACCCTAAAGCATATCTGTATAAAGACAGCTATTGGTTTGCCGGGTTTATTGGTGATGACTACCGTTGGTTAGATTTGGATGGTCACAGAGGCCGGAATATGGATGCCCGTACCGCATTTTTCTATTCGGCAACGGTAAATACACCTGCCATGGCATTAAAGATTCCGGGTGTTGGTTCCAACTATGCTTTTGGATCAAGGGATAATGATGGCAACATATTAAAAGGTGCCAACAATTATGTATTACATATAGAACCAGATGTTCCTGCAAAAGACTTTTGGTCGATTGTGGTTTACGATCCACAAACCCGTTCTGAATTACAGACCGATAATCTTTTCCCAAATAAAAACAACAAGCGCGATAAGTTAATTTATAACGAAGATGGTTCTGTGGATCTCTATTTTGGTCCAAAACCACCAAAAGGAAAAGAAATTAACTGGATTCAGACAGTTCCCGGCAAAGCCTGGTTTGTACTGTTCCGTTTATATGGCCCGTTACAGCCCTGGCACGACAAAACCTGGCAGTTAAATGACTTTGAATTA
>JAJRTT010000551.1 GCA_024278155.1 Bacteroidota bacterium
CACCGAAATATTAACAAAAACAAAATGGGCAACAACATAATCACAAGCAAAGAAAGATCGGAAACCGATTTTTCATTCGAAGGGGTTCAGGTGAACATACTCGAAAACAGGATAAATGAAACCACACGCTTTAAGGATAAATTACAGGAAATTGGATTGTTTCCGTTAAAGCCCTGGGAGATAAGTATCTTTCAGGTAAATATGGGCCGTATGTGCAACCAGACATGCAAACACTGCCATGTGGATGCCGGTCCCAACCGGACCGAAATCATGACGCGCGAAACCATGCTCGAATGTATCGAAGCAATTGGGACTGGCCCTTTTGTGACCATTGACCTTACGGGCGGTGCACCGGAGTACAACCCTCATTTCAGGTGGTTCATCGAAAAAATCCGTGAACGTTTTGCCGACATCGAAATCATTGTGCGCAGCAACCTCACCATCATCAACGAAAGTGAGCAATATTTTGATTTGCCCGATTTTTACGCAAAGCACAAACTGACCGTCATTTCGTCCATGCCTTGCTATACGGAAGAAAATGTGGACAGTCAAAGGGGCAGGGGCGTGTTTGAAAGATCCATTGCCGCTTTGAAAAAACTGAATAAAGTTGGTTATGGACAGCAAGGTTCCGGCCTGAAGTTGCACCTGGTTTATAATCCGGGCGGGGATGCACTTCCCGGCGGACAGGTGCAACTTGAGCTGGATTACAAAAAGCAATTGTGGGACAATCACGAAATCGTGTTCGACCAGTTATACACAATTACCAATATGCCCATCAACCGTTTCCTGAAATATCTTATTCGGCAGGGCAAATATGAAGAATACATGCAAAAACTGATCGATAGTTTTAATCCATCGGCGGCCATGACGGTGATGTGCCGCGATACTTTGTCCATCGACTGGCGGGGCTACATTTATGATTGCGATTTTAACCAGCAATTGGATTTGCTGGTCGAAAAATCCGCTTCCCAACACATCAGGGATTTTGATTTCAAAAAGCTTTCCAACCGGGAAATCGTTATCGGGCAGCATTGTTTTGGCTGTACCGCCGGCGAAGGTTCCAGTTGCCAGGGCGCCTTGGATCTGTAAAATGGCCAAACCTTTCAGGTCGAAGCAGGATTGTGCTTTGGCGACCTGAAAGGTTGAAAACAATTCCCCAACCAGTCGGGTCGCCCCCCTCGGGCTTTCGCCGACCCGACTGGTTTTGGCATGGAAGTGTAGATTCGTGGACATTGTCCGGTTGATATGCGTTATTCAAAATGATTGTAATGTTTTAAAAATTCCTGCGACACATCAACTGAAAATTACTAAATTTGTGATTATAATCAAGCATTGATAGATAATGACCAGAGGAATACTGTCTTCAAAGTTTTTGGAACTTGCCGGTTTTACGATTGAAAACCTTCCAGGGGCTGTTTTCTGGATTGATTCAAAAGGTGAAATAGAACTTGCGAACACTACGGCAAGCAAGCGGCTTGGGTTTTCTATTGGAGAGCTTACCTCCATGTCCTTCCTTGATATTTGCCCCGATTTGTCAGGGAAGGATTGGAATGGGTTATGGGGGAAAATCCGAACAGAAAAAGTGGTGAATATCGAAACCTCCCACAAAAGAAAGAATGGTGAAGTTTTCCCGGTATTGATTAAATCGAACTTCGTTAATTTTCAGGGGAAAGAGTATTCCGTGAGTGTCGCACTTGATATTTCCAAAAGGGTGGAAGCCGAAAAAAGCATCCTTGACCGGAATAAATTATTGAACGATACCATCAATTCCCTCACCCATCCCTTTTATGTAATTGATGCAAAAAACTACAATATCATCCTCGCCAATAAAGCCTCGGGTTTCAACAATTTCAAGGGACGGATTACCTGTCATGAACTTACCCATGCTTCCGATAAACCCTGTGACGGAAAAGATCATATTTGCCCGGTGGCCGAAATCAAAAGAACGGACAAGCCCTATACGGTGGAACATGTCCACAAAGATTTGGACGGGAACAATGCATTTTATGAGGTCCATGCCTATCCCATCCATAATTCCAAAGGCGAAATCGAAAATATCATCGAATACAGTATTGATATTACCGATAGGAAAAAAGCAGATGACGACCTAAGAAAAGCTTTGCAGGAAGTAAAGCACCTGAAAAACCAACTGGAAGCCGAAAATGTTTATTTGCAGGACGAAATAAAGACCGATCATAATTTTGAGGAAATCATAAGCAAAAGCAAGGAGTTCAATAAAGTTTTGAACCAGGTTCAGCAGGTTGCCTCAACGGAAGCCTCCGTGTTGATCCTTGGTGAAACGGGCACGGGAAAGGAATTGCTTGCGCGCGCAGTTCACAATATCAGCAAAAGGAGGCACAGGCCCCTGGTAAAAGTGAATTGCGCAACCTTACCTGCAAATTTGATAGAGAGCGAATTGTTCGGACACGAGAAAGGGGCCTTTACCGGGGCACATTCCCGCAAGATAGGGCGATTTGAACTGGCCAATAAAGGGACGTTGTTCCTTGACGAGATCGGTGACCTGCCACTTGAATTGCAGACTAAGTTACTGAGGGTTCTGCAGGAGGGCGAGTTTGAGCGACTTGGAAGCTCGCAAACCATGAAGGTGGACGTACGCATAATTGCCGCTACCAATGTTAATTTGGAGGAGGCCATTGATGAAAAGAAATTCAGGTCCGATCTATATTATCGCCTGAATGTTTTCCCCATCACCATTCCCCCCTTAAGGAGAAGGAGGGACGATATCCCTATTTTGGTGAATCATTTCGTGAAGAAATATGCCTTGAAGAACGGCAAAAATATTCGCATTGTCCCGCAAAGGGTAATCAATGCCCTAAAGACTTATGACTGGCCGGGAAATATCAGGGAACTGGAAAACATTATCGAAAGGGGAACGATTATTTCGCAGGGCGACCAATTAGAACTTGGGGATTGGATGCCTTCATCGTCACCATCACGAAGTGGTCATAAAAGTTTGGCTTTAAGGGATCACGAAAAAGAGCATATTCTTGAAATTTTAGAAATGACAGGTTGGCGGGTAAGTGGGGAGCAAGGGGCTGCGAAAGTGCTGGACATGAAGGCCACGACCCTTGAGGCGAGGATGAAAAAACTGGGGATTGTACGAAAAAAATAATCTCCCATTATTTTGGGCAGCCAATTGTTATTTGGGAGGAAGCACGGTGGATTAATTTGTCCTTTTTATTTTTGAAAATATGTAAGGTGCTGTTTAAGATTGTCTTGAGTGTGTCAGTTTCCTTTGGCATTGGTTTTGGAAATGGGTTTGCCGATGAAAAATGCTACTATGGAAATTACAAGCCCTAAAACAAAACTGATCGTCATCCGAAGGGATAATTTCGAATCAGAAGTATTGCAATGCCCCGTTCCCGTATTCCTGGAGTTTGGCGCAAGTTGGTGCGGCCCTTGTCATATTATTGCCCCGGGCATTGATAAACTGGCCAGCGAATTTAAAGGAAGGATTAAATTCTGCTTCCTCGATGTGGATGAATACCCCGACATCAAGGATGGACTTGGGGTCAGGGACCTGCCAACCATCATTTTGTTCAGGGATGGTGAAGTCGAGGATTTTATTGTTGGCACAAAACCTACGCTTGAGGTTAAATCGAGCTTGGAAAAAATACTGTTGAAAAGATGAATGCAGAAAAGCGAAGAAGTCGTATTTAAAATCAAAACATTGGACCAAGATAAAAACCTATTGATAATCTTCATCAAAAACCCCATTGAGGGACTGGTGAAATCGCGGCTTGCAGCAAGCATCGGAGATTATCCCGCATTCTTGATTTATAAGGAGTTGCTCAAAAAAGCCCGCGATCTTGCAATATCGACCCCTTTTGCCAAAGCGGTTTTCTATTCCAATTTTATCGATGACAACGATATTTGGGAAAACGATCTTTTCGGGAAATTCCTCCAGCGGGACGATGGTGTGGGCAACAGGATGAAGAATGCCTTTGCCGATTCTTTTTTGGATGGATTTGAAAGGGTGGTCTTGACCGGCTCGGATATTATTGGGCTTACACCTGAAATAATCGAACAGGCTTTTGCCGGACTGGATAATTCGGATGTGGTTTTGGGCCCTGCAAAAGATGGGGGGTATTACCTTGTGGGGATGAATAAATTGCACACAGGTTTATTTCGGGACATAGACTGGAGTACCGAAAAGGTTTTATCCCAAACCCTAAATAAAGTTAAAAGCCTGAACCTCTCCCTTAGCCTACTGCCCGAACTTTCGGATTTGGATCGTTTTGATGATTTTCAATATCTGTCGAAAAGTGATCAACAGAAGTTTGTGAGTATAATAAAAAATATGGAATTTGAGGAAGTT
Source organism: Bacteroidota bacterium (assembly GCA_024278155.1). Classification (GTDB taxonomy): domain Bacteria; phylum Bacteroidota; class Bacteroidia; order Bacteroidales; family JAADJA01; genus JAADJA01. The sequence continues at coordinate 4,340 of JAJRTT010000551.1, forward strand.
GTTTCTGGAACGATTACTAATTCAAAGCCGGATCTTCAGGGAAATTTGTCCAATAAGCAAAATCCTCGCCCAGGTTTTTAAGGCTCGATTCCCAAAGTACGTCGATCTTGTCCTGCATCATCCGTTTTGCGTTTGTATTTGAAACCAGCCATGAATTTTTCTTGAGCTCACCATCCAATTGATTGGCCACCCAACCTGAATATCCCATGAAGAATTTGATTTGGGAAGTTGTGATACGTCCGATGACAATCATCTCTTTAACGGCTTCGATGTCGCCGCCCCAGTACAGGCCATCAATTATTTCCATGCTATCAGGAACAAGTTCCCCAAGTGTGTGGATAAAGAACAGGCTATCGGTCTTCACCGGGCCGCCGAGATAAACCGGTGCCTCAAAAACGGGGAAGTCGGTTATGATGTCTGTCAGGCCCATTTTTACGGGTTTGTTTACGATCAGCCCAAAGGAGCCCTCGTCGTTATGTTCTGCCAACAATACTACCGAACGTTTGAAGTAATAATCCAGTAAAAAAGGTTCTGAAATAAGGATCCTCCCTTTTGCGGGTTTCAAATTCGTGGTGTGGATTTTTAAAATGTTATTTATGTCAGTCATTGTCAGCGTTTTTTTTCGTTTTTTTGCAGATTGTTTCCTGATTCTTACGGAAACCCGAATTGCAAAAATAATGCCTTTTAAACAAAGTAGTGCAAGCTAATACGATTAAATATAAACAACTACGGGCCAAATATGTTTGGTTTGCCTATGAAGATTTTTCCTGGGAGGAAACTCCTGCGGACTTGCGAGTCCGGTATCACTTCAATTTGTCAGGCCAATTTCATTTTTATCCAAGGCTTGTTTTCCTAAAAAAGGATTTCACGAAATGGCCTGTTGATAAAGGCATTCTGGATAATCTGGTTTTTCATTTGGGAATGATCGAATTGATTAGTTATTGGAAAGCAACTTGTTCGCCAAAGCTGATAATCAAGTCGTTTTACTTGGGCAAAAAACAAATTGCCTGGTGGAAAAAACTTTATTTTCATGGCCTGGGCGAGTTTTTCTATCTCAATGGTATTGAAACAACCCTGGATGGTTTTGTCAATCTTAAAAGTACTTCATCGAAAAAACTGAAGAGTTTCGATTTCCCATTGAATAATAAAGTACTTGTCCCTATTGGCGGTGGAAAGGATTCTGTTGTAACCCTGGAATTGTTGAAAGAGCATTTTGAGGTCGTCCCTTTTATCCTGAACCCGCGTGGTGCAAGTATTGAAACAACCAAGGTGGCGGGCTTCCCTGAAGATAAAGTTATAAGCGTTCAACGTTTTTTGGATAAAAAATTACTGGAACTGAACGACAAAGGCTTCCTCAACGGCCATACCCCTTTTTCGGCCATGCTTGCTTTTGTGGGTTTGATCACGGCCACACTTGGGGGGTTTAGGCATATTGCCCTCTCAAATGAAGCAAGTGCCAACGAAGCCACCGAAATGGGATCCGGGGTAAACCACCAATATTCAAAGTCTTTTGAGTTTGAGGAAGATTTCAGATGGTACGTGAAAGAATATATTTCACCGGAATTGAATTATTTTAGTTTTCTGCGGCCTCTTTCGGAGTTGCAGATCGCAAAATTGTTTTCCGGCTTCCCAAAATATTTCCCCGTATTTAAAAGCTGTAATGTGGGGAGCAAAAGCGATAGCTGGTGCGGGGCCTGTCCGAAATGCCTTTTCGTGAATATCATCCTTTCCCCTTTTGTTTCTAAAAAGCAACGGATCGAAATCTTTGGAAAAGATTTGTTTGGGGATATGGACTTGAAGGGATACCTGGACGAACTTACGGGAATAAGCGGTGTGAAACCTTTTGAGTGTGTGGGGACGCTCAATGAGGTGAACATTGCCCTATCTGCCATCATTAATAAGTATGCTGACAACAAATTGCCATCGCTTTTAGACTACCATAAGAATCAAAAATCCTTTAAAGATTATGGGGAAGGTGGTTTAAAGCAGGAATTGCTTGGGCTTGAAAGCAATCATTGCCTATCTCCCGAATTTTTGAACATATTAAAACAAAAACCCCTTGAAGGATAAACTAAAGGAAATACTGG
>JAJRTT010000049.1 GCA_024278155.1 Bacteroidota bacterium
GTTTCCCATGCCCGTTGAGTTTCCCATGCCTTTTGAGTTTCCCATGCCTTTAGGCATGGGAGCAGGCCAAATCATGGCCTCCTGTAATATTCATTCAAATTATATATCCTCGAACTCCATGGTGTATAACTCCTCAATGAATCCTTAAACGTAAGCACATTGCTTTCTTCATCATGGCTTTCGCTGAAAAACAGGTGAAGGGCCATGGCAATGGCGGCATTTTCTTCGCCCACCATGCTCAGGTTTTCCTTCTCGGCGATTTTATGCTTTCCCCTTCTCCGCAATTTTTGCCTTACGGAAATATCGATTATTTTTGGGATAAGGTTATAGATGTAAAACAGCAAAACAAGTGCGGCAAATACCGTAACATAGCCCACAATAGCAAGTGTTACCGCAAATTCATCAATGGCCGAAAAATCAAAATTCATTGTTGCGATCATCTTTTTACAATTAACAATTCCAATCTTTTTTAAAGTTCTTTAATTCATCGTTTCAAAATCCCATACATTATTCCATCAATCTTACAAAGGAATGTTAGAATGTTTTTTAGGTGGATTTTTGTCTTTCTTGCTTGCAAGCGTTTTCAATGCACGGATTATCCTGAACCGTGTGTTCCGTGGCTCGATCACATCATCGATATAACCATAGCGGGCCGCTTTGTATGGGTTGGCAAATTCGTTTTTGTATTCTTCTTCCTTTTTGGCTGCATATTTTGCCCTTTCTTCCGGATCTTCAATGGCAGCAAGGTTTTTCCCTTCCAAAACTTCAATGGCGCCTTTTGGCCCCATTACGGCAATTTCACCTGTGGGCCAGGAATAATTAATATCGCCACGGAGTTGTTTGGATCCCATCACATCATGCGCGCCACCGTATGACTTACGAAGGGTAATGGTGATTTTTGGAACGGTGGCCTCCCCATATGCGAACATCAACTTGGCCCCGTGGATAATAATCCCGCCCTGTTCTTGCGAACTGCCCGGCAAGAAGCCCGGGACGTCCACCAAAGTAATAATCGGCAAATTGAAAGCATCGCAGAAGCGCACAAAACGGGCTGCTTTCCTCGATGAGTTGATATCGAGGACACCGGCCAGGAAATTGGGCTGGTTTGCCACGATCCCCACGGGCATTCCATCAAAACGGGCAAAACCCACCACAATGTTTTTTGCATAATGCCGATGGAATTCAAGGAATTCAGCACAATCAACAATAGAGTAAATAACATCTTTTACATCATAAGGCTGATGTGAATTTTCCGGGATAATTTCGTTCAAAGCATCTTCCATTCTGTCGATGGGGTCGTTGCAGTTTATTATGGGCGGGTCTTCCAGATTGTTTTGCGGCAAGTATTGCAAAGTTTTCCTGATGAGCAAAAAACCTTCTTCCTCGTCCTCGGCCCGAAAGTGCGCCACACCTGATTTGGTGGCATGTACCGAAGCCCCACCCAGATCCTCTGTGGTAATTTCTTCCCCGGTAACGGTTTTGGTGACCTTGGGTCCGGTTACAAACATATAGCTTGTGTTTTCGCTCATGATCACCACATCGGTAAGGGCCGGCGAATAAACCGCACCACCGGCACAGGGGCCGAAAATGGCCGAAATTTGCGGGATAACACCGGAAGCCATTATGTTTCGTTGGAAAATTTCGGCATATCCCGCAAGGCTCTTCACCCCTTCCTGGATACGTGCGCCACCGCTATCGTTAATGCCAATAACCGGCGCCCCCACCTTCATGGCCTGATCCATCACCTTACAGACTTTCAGGGCAAATGTTTCGGAAAGGGAGCCCCCGAACACCGTAAAATCCTGGGAAAAAATATAGACAATCCGGCCATCGATGGTTCCATGGCCCGTAATTACACCATCCGATAAATAGTGCTGTTTTTCAAGGCCGAACTCATGGCTGCGGTGGGTCACGAACATATCGAACTCCTCGAAGCTCCCTTCATCAAGGATCATTTCGATGCGTTCCCGTGCCGTGAACTTTCCCTTTTTATGTTGCGATTCAATCCGTTTTTCACCACCGCCAAGCCGTGCTTTTTCGCGCAATTCCACCAACTGGCGAATCTTTTCCTGATTGTTCATTTTCTAAAATAGTTTAGGATTATTGGAATATATGTCAGAGGATTCTGTATGTTCTTCTGATATGCGTGCAAATAAAAGCTTCAGGATTATTTTTCCCCACAAAACTCAGTTAGGACTCCGTGGGTTGATTTTGGGTGCAGGAAACCAATCTGCAAACCTTCGGCCCCTTTACGTGGTGTTTTGTCGATTAATCTTACACCTTGTTCTTCGGCATCGTTCAGGGCTGTGGCAACATCTTCCATGGCAAAGGCAAGATGATGGATACTTTCACCCTTTTTTTCGAGGAATTTCCCTATGGGCCCTTCCGGGTCGGTTGATTCAAGGAGTTCCAGTTTGGTTTGCCCAACTTTAAAAAAAGCTGTTCGCACTTTTTGGTCAGGGACTTCTTCGATGGCATAACAAGTAAGACCAAGTACTTTTTCGTAGTAGGGGATACTTTCGTCAAGGCTCTTTACGGCTATTCCAATGTGTTCTATATGTGTAGGTTTCATTGTACAAATTTTATTGTTAATCAATTCACAAAAGTATTTCCATTTTTCATATGAACAAGGAAAATCAACAAAATTTTCAAAGAAAACATAATTTCAACAGGTTCTAAATAAAGAAGATATTCCGAAAACCTGTTGGGTCGGTGCAAGCCTGTGCGGTGGAGACCCGACCGGTTGAGATAGAAGCCAAACAAACTTTTCCCAACCAGTTCGGGTTGCCTTCACAAATGGCCGGCTTCAACCCTACTGGTTTATTGGTTTTCCTGACATCTTAGTCGGTGTTATTGTTTTGGTACAAACCAAAAGCGTCAAAGCCCGTCACAGATTTAATCTGTGACGGGCTGGCCAAACCTGTTGGGTCGGTGCAAGCCCGTGCGGAGGAGACCCGACAGGTTGAGAAAGAAACAACTGGCCAGTTTCTTCAACCAGTCGGGTAGCCAAGGCTGAATGCCAGCTTCAACCCAACAGGTTTTTCTTCAACCAGTCGGGTTGCCTTCGCTGAAGGCATACTTCAACCCAACTGGTTTAAGTAGCTTCCAGTCGCAGAATTTTCACAATTAAGCAAACCCTTTAAATCGCCCTGATAAATAAGCTCGCCACCCAGTTCACCGCCTTTTGGGCCAAGGTCTATCACATAATCTGCCTGGCTTATTACAAACGGGTTGTGTTCCACAACCACCAGGGTATTTCCTTTTTGGACAAGGATATCAAAGAGTTTTTGCAAATGGGTCAGGTCATCGGGATGAAGGCCACGGGAAGGTTCATCGAAAATGAAAAAGGCCTTTTCGGATTTGCCCGAAATGATTTCGCGGGCTATTTTCAATCGTTGGGATTCGCCACCCGATAATGTTGAGGATGATTGCCCAAGCCGGACATAGCCCAGGCCGATTTCATTCAGGATGGAAAGTGGCCGGGATATTTTTGGTGAACTTTCAAAAAACCGCAAAGCTTCCTGAACGCTCATTTCCAAAATATCAAAAATACTTTGGCCGTTGTATTCCACTTCAAGGATTTGGGGTTTGTACCTTTTGCCATTGCAGCTTTCGCAAACGGTGCTTACATCACTTATAAAATCGAGGCTCACTTTGATTTCCCCGGTCCCTTTGCAAACCGGGCATTGACCTGATTTGCCATTAAAAGAAAAATCACCTGCTTTCAGTTTTTGTTCTTTTGCCTGTATGGTAGCGGCAAATAATTTTCGGATTTCGTCGAACACAGCTGTAAAAGTTGCCGGTGTGCTCAGTGAACTTCCTGCCAGTGGGTTTTTATCAACCGCAATCATTTCGTCAATATCTTCAAAACCAAAAATAGCTTTACAGTCAACCGCATTTTTCGTTCGAAATGATTTGTGCAAAACATCCCTTACAAGGCTTGTTTTTCCACTTCCCGAAACTCCTGTAATCACATTGAGTTGATTGATTGCAATTTTTACATTGATATATTTAAGGTTATGGGCATGGGCATTTTCGATCTTGATAAATTTAGTGGGATGTTTCAACGTGGAAACCTTGAAAACAATTTTCTTCCCAAGGTGTTTCCCTATCAATGAATCGGGATTTCCCA
>JAJRTT010000552.1 GCA_024278155.1 Bacteroidota bacterium
CCTTAAGGTAAATGCTGCCGGGGTAATGCCTATCATTTTTGCACAGGCAATCATGTTTCTTCCGATGACATTTGCAGGGTTTGCAAGTTCGGAAACCATGACGGGTATATTTTCTTCCTTTGCAAACATGAACAGCTTTACCTATAACTTTACGTTCTTTATAATGATTATCCTGTTTACCTATTTCTATACGGCCATTACGGTAAACCCAAATCAAATGGCGGATGATATGAAAAAGAACGGGGGTTTTATACCAGGTATAAAACCGGGCAGGAAAACGGCAGAATTTATCGATACGGTTATGTCAAGGATTACATTGCCAGGATCTATGTTCCTTGGTTTGGTTGCCATCCTTCCCGCAATTGTTAGGTTGTTCGGAGTAAGTACCTCTTTCTCCAGTTTCTTTGGTGGGACGTCATTGTTGATCCTTGTTGGGGTTGTTTTGGATACGCTGCAACAAATTGAAAGCCATTTGCTGATGAGGCATTATGATGGTTTAACAAAATCAGGACGGATTAAAGGGCGGTCTTCCTTTAATGTCGGAGGTTGATAAACGCTGAATGGGAACAAAGATCATAATCAAGACCGAAGAAGAAATTGAGTTAATACGCGAAAGTTCTTTGCTTGTTGGAAAAACTTTGGCCGAAGTGGCTAAAGTAATTAAGCCCGGGGTCACTACCAGTAGCCTGGACAAGGTTGCCGAAGAGTTTATTTTGGACAATGGCGCAGTTCCCGGGTTTAAAGGTTATGGCGGATTTCCCTATACCTTATGTATTTCTGTTAACGAACAGGTTGTACATGGTTTCCCTTCAATAAGGGAGTTGAAAGACGGGGATATTGTATCGGTTGATTGCGGGGTTTTGAAAAATGATTTTTATGGCGATTCAGCATATACATTTGCGATAGGGAATGTTAAGCCCGAAGTTTTAACACTGATGGAACGAACTGTTGAATCACTTTACCTGGGGATAGAAAAAGCAGTTTCGGGAAACAGGGTAGGGGATATCAGTTATGCGATCCAAAGTTATGTTGAAAGTTTTGGGTATTCGGTGGTTCGCGATCTTGTTGGACACGGTTTGGGAAGAAACTTACATGAAAAGCCCGAAGTCCCTAATTATGGTAAAAGGGGAAACGGGCCCAAACTGAAAGAAAGAATGGTATTGGCGATTGAGCCAATGATAAATCTCGGGGGAAGAAGAGTCGTGACCGAAAAAGATGGATGGACAGTAAGGACGGTTGACAGGATGCCCTCCGCACATTTTGAGCACGATATAGTGGTAAGGAACGGAAAAGCAGAAATACTGTCAACATTCGATTATATTGAAGAAGCATTAAACAATAACAAATAAATAAAAAGTAAAAGGCATTAGTTTATGGCAAAACAAGCCTCAATAACACAAGACGGAACAGTTACAGAATCGCTGGGAAATGCAATGTTCCGTGTAGAACTTGAGAACGGGCATGTGATAACGGCCCACATCTCGGGGAAAATGCGCATGCACTATATTAAAATATTGCCGGGCGATAAAGTGAAATTGGAAATGTCGCCTTATGATTTAAGTAAAGGACGGATTACATTCAGATATAAATAAAACTAAATAGAAATGAAAGTAAGGGCATCAGTTAAGAAAAGAACCCCGGATTGTAAGATTGTTCGCAGGAAGGGTCGTTTGTATGTGATTAACAAAAAAAATCCAAAGTATAAACAAAGACAAGGATAAGTTTAACTTTTAGAATTAAAATTTATTTTATATGGCTCGTATAGCAGGTATTGATATACCAAAAAACAAAAGAGGCGAAGTAGCTTTAACATATGTGTACGGAATAGGTCTGTCGCGCGCAAAGAAGATTTTGGGCGAAGCAGGTGTTGATGTGAACAAGAAAGTTATTGATTGGACCGATGATGAACAAAATAAAATCCGTTTGGTCATTACCGATAATTTCAAGGTGGAAGGTGAACTCCGTTCAGAAACACAAATGAACATCAAACGTCTGATGGATATTGGAAGTTACCGTGGTATCCGCCACAGAATTGGCCTTCCATTGCGCGGACAGCATACAAAAAATAACGCTAGAACAAGAAAAGGAAGAAAGAAAACCGTTGCCAACAAAAAGAAAGCAACGAGGTAATACAGTTTCAAACAAATTGTATCTTCTAAAAAAATAAAATTATAATTTCATGGCAAAGAAAACGACCAGAGGTTCAAAAAGAGGGTTGTAAAAGTTGAGACAACCGGAAGGGCATACATTAGCGCTTCTTTCAATAATATTATTATTACACTGACCAATAATTCAGGTCAGGTTATTTCTTGGGGATCTGCCGGGAAAATGGGGTTCAGGGGCTCCAAGAAAAATACGCCTTACGCAGCTCAAATGGCAGCTGAAAATTGCTCGAAAGTAGCATATGACATGGGGTTGAGGAAAGTAAAAGTGTATGTTAAAGGCCCGGGATCGGGAAGGGAATCCGCAATTAGGACCCTGCATTCAAAAGGAATTGAAGTAATGGAGATCAAAGATGTTACCCCATTGCCCCACAACGGATGCCGTCCCCCTAAAAGAAGAAGAGTTTAATTTGAATTATCAACAAGAAAATAAATAAGTAAACAGAAATATCATGGCAAGATACACTGGACCGAAAACTAGAATTGCAAGAAAATTTAAAGATCCGATTTTTGGACCTGATAAGTCTTTCGAGAAAAAGAACTATCCCCCCGGACAACATGGCAATTCAAGACGAAGGAAAAAGCAATCAGAATATGGGATCCAGTTAATGGAGAAACAAAAAGCAAAATATACCTATGGGATATTGGAACGCCAGTTTAGGAATGTTTTTGAAAAAGCGTCCCGTAAAAAAGGGATCACAGGTGAAATCCTTCTCCAATTAATCGAATCGCGTTTGGATAATGTCGTTTATCGCCTGGGCATATGGCCAAGCAGGCCGGCTGCCAGGCAATTGGTTGCCCACAGGCACATTACCGTAAATGGTGTAAACGTTAATATACCATCTTATGCTTTGAAACCGGGAGATGTTATTGGGGTAAGGGAAAAATCCAAATCATTGGAAGCTATTTCTGAATCACTTCAGTCAAGGTCGCTTAATTATGCCTGGCTCGAATGGAATGACGAGAGCATGTCCGGTAAGTTTCTAAATTATCCTGAGAGGGAAGAAATACCAGAGAATATAAAAGAACAACTTATTGTTGAATTATATTCTAAATAATATTTAAATCAGATAATTTATTTCTACAAATTATAAAGCTAAGATATGGCAATATTAGCATTTCAAAAACCTGATAAAGTGATAATGATAGAGACCGATGAGTTTATCGGTACTTTTGAATTTCGCCCATTGGAACCCGGATTTGGAATAACCATTGGTAATTCCCTGAGAAGGATTTTATTATCTTCTCTCGAAGGTTTTGCGATTACATCTATTAAGATTGAAGGTGTTGAGCAGGAATTTTCAACTATCAAAGGTATTGTTGAGGATGTTTCTGAATTAATCCTTAATTTGAAAAGAATACGTTTCAAACGGCAGATCGAAGGGGAAAACAGTGAGAAGGCCCACATCGTTATCGGTGATCAGGAAGTTTTTAAAGCGGGTGATATCAATAAGTTCTTATCGGTCTTCCAGGTACTGAACCCCGATGAGGAAATTTGTCATATGGAGCCCAATGTAAAGCTTTCCATTGAACTTACCATTGAAAAAGGCAGGGGATATGTCCCGGCCGATGAGAACAAAAACCTGAATGCGCCAATCGGGACAATTTTCCTTGACTCGATCCATACTCCCATAAAAAATGTGAAGTACCATGTGGAGAACTACAGGGTTGAACAAAAAACGGATTATGAGAAATTGGTGTTGGAACTGAAAACCGATGGTTCGATTACGCCAAAGGATGCCCTGAAAGAGGCGGCCAAGATTTTGATCCACCATTTCATGTTGTTTTCCGATGAACGGATTACTTTGGACACGGAAGAAAAAACCGTTACCGAAGAGTTTGACGAAAGCTCATTGCACACACGACAGTTGCTAAAGGCAAAACTTGTTGACCTTGATCTATCGGTGCGTGCATTGAATTGCCTGAAAGCTGCTGATGTTGAAACTTTGGGCGAACTGGTACAGTTCAATAAAAACGATTTGCTCAAGTTCAGGAACTTTGGTAAAAAATCACTGACCGAACTTGAAGAATTAGTGAAAACAAAAGGTTTGGAATTTGGAATGAATATTTCCAAGTATAAATTAGATAAGGAATAATCGAGATGAGACACAGGAAGAAATTTAATCATTTATCAAGGAAAAGTGCACACCGTAAAGCAATGTTGTCAAACATGGCCACATCGCTGATCATGCATAAGAGGATACATACAACCCTTGCAAAAGCAAAAGCCTTGCGCATGTATGTCGAGCCGTTGATCAACCGTTCAAAAGACGATACAACACATTCGAGAAGGGTCGTGTTCAGTTATTTGCAGAGCAAAGAAGCCGTAACTGAGCTTTTTAGGGTTGTCTCGGTAAAAGTTGCTGACAGGCCTGGTGGTTATACGAGGATCATAAAACTTGATAACCGTTTGGGCGACAATGCCGAGATGTGCATGATGGAGTTGGTTGACTTTAATGAAAACCTACTTTCTGATAAAGGTACGAAAGCCGCCAAGTCAACAAGAAGGAGAAGAGGCTCAAAGAAAAAAACAACAGATAGTGCCGGGGCAGATGTGGCAGTAAAGACTGAAACAAAAGTGGAAGAGAAGGTTGAGGCAAAAGTGGAAGAGAAGGTTGAAGAAAAAGTGGAAGAAGCCACAGAAGTGAAGGAAGAGGTGAAAGCCGAAGCAAAAGAGGAGCCTAAGAAAGAGGAGAAGAAAGAAGAACCTAAACCAGAAGCCCCTAAAGCTGAGAGAAAAGAAGATAAAGCTGAAAAACCAGGTACAGAGGAGAAGAAGTAATTTTGCTGTCAGGAAATAGCTTTTCGTTTTTTAAAATATTGAAAGGATAGGGTTTCGTACTTTATCCTTTTTTTTATAGTACCGAATTAATCAATCATTAAAAAGTTATAAGTTATGAGTACAATAATCAAAATACATGCCCGCCAGATATTGGATTCGAGAGGGAACCCCACAGTAGAAGTCGATGTTTATACGGATGCCGGTGCAGTTGGCCGTGCCGCAGTTCCTTCCGGTGCTTCCACAGGTATCCATGAAGCCGTTGAACTTAGGGACGGTGATAAAAAAGTCTTTATGGGAAAAGGGGTTTTAAAGGCTGTCCATAACGTGAACGAAATCCTGAACGAAGAACTTCAGGGGTTTTATGTGGCCGACCAAAACTAATTGGATGCCCGCATGATCGAAATTGACGGAACCCCAAATAAAGCCAATCTTGGCGCCAATGCCATTCTCGGTGTTTCCCTTGCCGCGGCCAAAGCTGCGGCCATTGAGTCGGATCAGTCGTTGTTCAGGTATATAGGTGGCGTAAATGCCAATACACTTCCAATCCCCATGATGAATATTTTGAATGGTGGATCCCATGCCGATAACAGCATCGACTTCCAGGAATTCATGATCATGCC
>JAJRTT010000553.1 GCA_024278155.1 Bacteroidota bacterium
GATTACCGTAACTATACTTGTTCTTGTTCCTCGGGAAAAGGCTTCACGTGCCCCCAATTCTCACCCCGCTTTATCCTTGTCACTTGCATTTCGCTGATGCAAAACAATTTTGCAATCGTGGATTGAACGGCTCCTCTTTCCAACATAGATTTCAAGAGACTGATGTCCGATTCGTTCAGTTTGCTGTTCCTTTGTATCCGTTTACGTTTCACAGAAATGTCCTTTTGCTTTTCGAGTTCACGGTGTTTTTCCGTTAGCGATTCCCTTGTGTGCCATTCAAGATTGGATATATGGTTGTTCAAAAGTTTCCCGTCCAAATGCGTAACGAAAGTATGTTTGTCAGATGGTTTTGGTATCCATACCTGGGCCACCAATTTATGGACATAACTTCGGGAATGGCCTTTGTTCGTGGTTATCTGAACCATTTTAAAGCCATTTATCACTGAACATTTCAATATCTGACCATCTTTTTTATTATAGGCAAATGATTTTATCCGCCCGTAATTGCTTATCTGGTAACGGTTATTCGTATCAGGAATAATTTTCCATTCCTCGTCTTCCAATTTTCTCAACTTACGTGGTACGACAATCATATAAACTATTATTTAATAAAACACAAAGGTAACAATCTTAAATTTGTTCATTTTGTCACCAAACTATATTACTATTTTAAAGAATTCCCTTAATGCGTTCTTTGTAAACAACTCCCCTCTCCTTTAAGCCCTTTAACATAAATTCGACGCATACGGGTTGCCTACCGACAAACTCAGGGACGGAAACCCCTTTTCTTTTGTACAGCCCGTTCATCAACATCCGCAAGGCCATAGTTGCCGTGTAACCCGTTGTACGCGCCATGGAATGCACTTTTGTTTTGGGGTCGTAGGAATCCAGGAGGTCGTAAGTGTAGCGCAGTCGCTTATTGTCTTTTATGCCTTCCACGATTATCTTCATAATGGTGATGTCCTCCTCCCCTTCCTGCAATTTCCATTTGGGGAAAAGTAGTTTCGCCGTAAAATCCAAGGGTTTCACCATTGCGCCGTTCACCTCGATTTCCTCCCGGTTGAAAAACCCGGTCTCCCTGAAAATCCGCATAATTTCGATATGGCCGGGAAAGCGCAAGGTCTTTTCGATCATATTGGGGGCATCTATGGTCGTTGCAAGACTGCGCAATCCATCGCTGTTAAAAGCCTCTAATGTCCCGACCCCTTCAAAGTCGAGCAACTCGGGTTCCGAAAGCGCCGGCTTGATGACCTCTATTCCGTTTTCGATATATCTTGCCGGACGGGTATATTCCTCGATTACGTCCACGGGCGAAAAGACCGCTTTGTACTCATAGGGCCATGTCCGCACTTTGGGGAGCCCACCCACATAAATCACGGCTTTTTCGGTTTTGTCGAGAAGATGATCGGCATAACCCACCAGCAAATTGCTCATTCCCGGAGCCACACCGATGTCGGAGATCACGCACACATCATTTTCAATTGCCAGCTCGTGCAGATCAAACATATCCTCCGGGAAAAAGGCGATGTCCACAACGTTCTTTTTTGCTTCGATCAGGGCCTTCAATGTCTTGAACCCCATAAACCCGGGAACGGCATTTATCACGTAATCGAAACCGGCCACCAATTCGCCCAGCTTTTCCGTTTCCGATAAATCCGTTTGAATGCTTTGCACCGAAGCACGTTTTGAGATTTGCGCCAGGGCACCACTGTTGATGTCGGCCACGCTTATCTCCAAACTCTTGTCGTTGGCAAGGTCTATCGCCATCGGGCCACCCACCAGGCCACATCCGAGAACTATTACTTTCATTTTTATAATAAGGTTTTATTTCATTATTAAAATCCTACAATAAGATAATATAACATCATTTATCATCAATCAACGCTTTCAACCTTCCAGGTGTCCTCCACACAAGTCCAGCTTCCACCTTAAAGGTTTTTCACTATTCCAACACTTTCTTCTCCCTTTCCTTAAGCTGCGACAAATATAAACCAAAAACTATAAGCAAAATGCCAAGGATTTTATGAAGGCCGAAAAACTCGGACAGGATCAGGAAGGAAAAGATAGCGGTAAAAACAGGGATCAGGTTTGAAAAGACATTGGTACGGCCAATGCCAATTTCGCGTGTGGAGATGGTGAAAAACACAAAGGCCAGCGAGGAACAAAAAATGGCCAGCGACAAAAGGGAAACCACAAGGCCAAGGTCGGGCTCAACGGTGATGAATTCCCGGAAATCAAAAACCAAGAAGAAAGGGAGGAAATAAAGTGCGCCCAGCAAATTCTGGAAAGCGATAATAAAATAGGCCGAATAGCGATGGCTCAGCTTTTTCAGGAATATCATGTAAACAGTGGCCGAGACCACCGCAAAAAACAAAAACAAAACCCCGGTCGGCGAGGCACTTAACGAAAGGTCCTTGTTCAATATCATGACCATCACCCCAAAAAATGAAATAAACAGGCCCAGGATATTCGTCCGGCTCATTTTCTCACCCAATACCAGAAAGGCGGCAAGAGGCGTAAACAAAGGGATGGTAGCGATAATAGCGGAAGTTATTGAGGAAGAAGTGAGTTTCAGGCCGTAACTTTCACCGATGAAATAAAAAAAAGGGTTGAACAGGGCCGACAAAAGGAACAACTTCAGGTCGCCCTTTTTGATCTTTTCCATTTTCCCAAAAAACCAAATCCATGCGAAAAGCAATGTGGCCGAAATCAGTAAACGCAGGAAAACAGTGGTTACAGGCGAATAATACCTGAATACGATGGAAGTAAGGATAAATGAAGAACCCCAAAAGAGCATTGCCAGAATGGCAATGATGTATATGTAAATTTTAGTTGATTTCAAGTGCTAAACAAAA
>JAJRTT010000554.1 GCA_024278155.1 Bacteroidota bacterium
CCACAATTGATATATCAAATGAACAATTGTTCCTGGATCTTGGAATATCGATTAGTTTTGACCAGGTGTTTGCACCCGGGCCTTATAATATTGGATCTACAAAGGAATCAACACCCAAACCTGTTTATAATGAGATGGCCAATAATAATGGATTGATTACATCGTCCATTACCTATGCCGATAGTTCAAGACAATGGTTAAGCGGTGTTTCGGATAACGATACCCCCGGTAGCCCACTTAACTGGATTCGTTCAGGGACCTATGTGGATCAGCAAAATTCGAGTTACAATGATTGGGATTTGCCTGGAAACCCATGGGACCCGAACGAAGCCTACGAAAAGATTGTCAATGGGACATGGGCGCCTTATGGTTTGTGTGCGAATACCGGACAAGACCCAAGTGGACCGGCTTATGGTACTACAGCAACATCAAAAACCCTTACAGGCTCTTTAAAAGATTTGGCAAGTATTGACATAGTATTGACATCCGATAAATCAAAATGGTCGAGGTGCCCGGTAATTGAGATGTCAGCGGATCCTGCTCTTGCCGAAGGAGGTGCCGTGAGACATTCACTTAGAAATGCACCATCTGTCGATAAAGATGGAAACCCTGCTGAAGTAGGGGATACGATCCCAAGTGATAACCCCAATGACCCGGATTATATCAAAACAACGGGAATGGGTTGGTTCCCGGGTTATGCCATAAACCTTGAAACAGGCGAAAGGATGAATATCATGTTTGGTGAGGATTCGTGGCAGGTAGAGGATAATGGGAGGGATATGTTGTTCAACCCAACATCTACTGGCTTCAGTATCCCATCGTTCGAAACGATTTTTGGGGGGAAACACTATGTTTATATTATGGACCACAAATCGGTGTCATTTCAAAGTATTATTTCCTTTGATTTCCCCGCATATGATGCAGGGGCGGAATTGGCAAAGATTATTTCATTTGATACCATAAGTACAATTCAGACAATCTATCGTACAATAGCCTACGCAAGTACAATGTATGTGGGTATTCCATTGCTGGCACCCAATCAGGAGTGGCTTTCAAATGATGTTACCCTTAAGATAAGGATAGGAAAACCTTATGCAAGGTATAATTCTGTCGTATTGGATACCATTACCGGGCCTACGGAAAATAATTTGTACCCGATGTATCAATTCTCTACAGATGCAATTGCCACTTCACAGTATGTAGCAGCCAAAGCATCTACTGATTTGGAATTAATTGGGGTTGTGCCGAATCCTTATTACGCATACTCTGATTACGAACACAATGCACTTGATAACAGGGTTAAAATAGTAAATCTTCCCGAAAAATGTACAGTGATGATATATAATGTGAACGGTACATTGATCAGGACCTATACCAAGGATGATCCAATTACCTCCATAGATTGGGACTTGAAAAATGCCGCAGGTATTCCAATAGCCGGAGGCATATATCTTATTCATGTTAAAGATGAGACATCAAGCGAAGAAGTAATTGTCAAATGGTTCGGTTCATTAAGGGTTGAAGATTTTAACAGATTCTAATTATTCCTGATTGGAGAAAATTAAAAAACTAATAAAAAAATAATAGCATGAAAAACTTTTATAATTATTTGGTAGCTATATTTTTAGTAGGGGTTATAACGATTCCTTTTCATAATGCAATTGCGGGAAATAAGGATCGCGCCGGTCAGGCCGGTGCGGGTGAATTGCTGATTAACCCATGGGCTGGCAGCTCTGGTTGGGGCGGTGTAAACGTTGCAAACACGAAAGGGCTTGAGAGTATTTACAATAATATCGCCGGTCTTGCATTTACCGCTAAAACCGAATTGATATTTGCCAATACATCCTGGATGAAAGGCGCCGATATCAATTTGATGTCATTTGGGTTGTCCCAAAGGGTCGGTGATGCAGGTGTAATTGGCTTAAGTGTTATGTCAATGAATTTTGGGGATATTGATATTAGGACGGTTGACCAGCCAGAAGGGGGAATCGGACAGTTTTCGCCTCGCTACATGAATATTTCCATTGCATATGCCAAAGCTTTTTCAAATTCTATTTATGGTGGTATCAATTTTAAGATCATAACGGAATCCATTGCGGATGCCAATGCACAGGGAATGGCAATTGATGCGGGTATCCAGTATGTAACAGGTGACCTTGAAAATATCAAGTTTGGGATTTCATTAAGGAATGTTGGCCCAAAAATGGGATTTAAAGGGGATGGCTATTCATTGTCAACAGCAATACCTGGCCAGAATAACCAGTTTACGATGACCCAAAGGGGAATGGCTTTTGAATTACCTACACAGTTGAACATTGGTGCAGCTTATGACTTTCTATTTGATAAATCAAGGTTTACATTGGCCGGTAATTTTGCCTCAAATTCGTTTACAAAAGACCAATTTATGTTGGGTGGTGAGTTTTCGTTTCGCAACATTGTATTGCTGAGGGCTGGTTATACCTACGAAGAGGGCATTTATGCCGATGTTACCGACCCGGCCAGGACCAATGCCAACAGCGGCTTTAGTGGTGGTTTAACAATTCAGGTCCCATTGAGCAAAGACAATGACAGTGTTTTAGGGATTGACTACGCTTACAGGCCAACCAACCAATTTTCCACTACGCATTCCATCGGAATAAGGTTTACATTGTAAGCAAACCAGGAATTTTAACAAGGTTTTATTTTAAGAATATAATAAAAGGGCCCTTTCTTAAAGGGTCTTTTTATCTTTTTTCATTTTGCAAAACAGAAGAAAATGAAGGTAACATATTATAGGGAAGAGGGATTAGAGAACCTAAAGAAGGAATTGGATCATTTGATTAGGGTAGAAAGGCCATCACTTTCAAAGCAAATTGCCGAGGCCAGGGACAAAGGGGATTTATCTGAGAATGCCGAGTACCATGCGGCCAAGGAAGCCCAGGGCATGTTGGAGTTGAAGATATCAAAATTGCAGGAACTGGTGCGAAATGCAAGGATCATAGATGAATCAAAACTGGATGCCTCAAAAGTTTTGTTGTTATCCACAGTTGTGATAAAAAATCTAAAAAACGGGACTGAAATGAAATACACCTTGGTTCCCGAACAGGAAGCAGATATGAAAGCAGCCAAGATTTCTGTCACGTCACCAATTGCAAAAGGGTTGCTTGGGAAAGAAGTGGGCGATACGGCCAATATTAAAGTTCCGGCAGGAACGATCCCATTTAAGATAATTGAGATTACCCGATAGTTTTATCATTAAATTGAATTAATAATGGCCACGATTTTTTCAAAAATAGTAAATAGGGAAATCCCTTCTTATAAAGTTGCGGAAGATGAGGACTTTTTTGCTTTTCTGGATATCAACCCGTTGGCAAAAGGCCATACACTTGTTATCCCCAAAAAGGAAGTGGACTATATTTTTGACCTGGACAATGAAACCTATACAGAATTATTTTCTTTTGTCAGAAAGGTTTCGGCTGCCATTGAAGCCAGCATTGAATGTGTTCGATTGGGCATGGTCGTTTATGGCCTGGATGTCCCACACGTGCATATCCACCTTGTCCCCTTGCAGGGAAAAGGGAATGAACTGAATTTCGGTAACCCAAAGATAAAACTTAGCCCGGATGAGTTTAAAGCGATTGCGGAAAGGATTCTTTCCAATTTTGAAAGTGTTTAAAACCAGAGCAATTGTTTTAAAGAACCTGAACATCGGTCGCCATCGGTACGACACAAAACTCCACAAAAACCTATATTACGGTAAAACAAATTTAGTGGGATTTGGTGTTTTCGAGCTTTTGTGGCAAAATGTATCTTATAAGACCGCACTTTTGAATTATAAAGAATCAACCAATTCATGCATCTATCAAAAAAGATAAAATCGAAAATCAATAAGCCCTCACATTCTTCCCTTCAATAAAATTAACAAAGGATTTGTTGACCACTTTATTTCCGCCCGGAGTGGGATAGTTGCCCGTAAAATACCAGTCACCAGGATGATCAGGAATAGCTTCGTGCAAATCCTCGATCGTTTGATAGATAATCTGGACTTGGGCATTGATTTCCCTACCGGTAAGCAGTTCGGCAATTTTATCTGAAATCTGTTCTGCGGTAAAAGGCTTAAAAATTTCCTTTACGTAATTTACGATTTCTTCCTTGGGAAGGTGTTCCTGCTGTTTACACTTTTTATAAACCGCATTGATCACACTTTTCTGGTTGGTATCGTATAAAAGTTCGATGGCTGCCCTGAATGCCACAAAATCATTCAATTTTGCCATATCGATGCCATAGCAGTCTGGGTAACGGATTTGCGGTGCAGAGGATGCAACGATTATCTTTTTGGGCCCAAGGCGATCAAGGATACGGATAATACTTTGCTTGAGGGTCGTTCCCCTCACAATGGAATCATCGAGTACCACAAGGCTGTCAATCCCTGGCCTGACAACCCCATAGGTTACATCGTAAACGTGTCCAACAAGGTCATCCCG
>JAJRTT010000555.1 GCA_024278155.1 Bacteroidota bacterium
AAACAAACACAACCGCTGATCAAGTTTTATACAAAACAAAATAAATTCACCTCTGTTAGTGGCATAGGTAGTGTTGAAGATATATTCAACAGCATCTGTGCAGTAATCGATTCACTTTAGACATTGTCTTTCCCATTTTGAGCAAATAACCCTTGTATTGGTTTATCTGGTCTAAATTGATTCAATTAAACCATTAAAAAAATAAAAGCATTCGCTATGAGAAAATTAATAATTACAGTTGCGATAGTCGCATTTGGCATATCAGGATTTAGCCAACAGGTAAATGATTACATGGAAGTAAGTAGGGCCGCGCTCAAAACAGAAAAGAAAGCATTGATCACCGATGTAATGGAATTGACAAAGGAAGAGAGCGAGCCGTTTTGGGCTTTGTACAACGAGTACCAGGGAAGACTTTATACCGTGAACACAAAGTATTTAAAAATTGTTAACGACTTTTCGGACAACTATGAAACCATGACCGAAGAAATGGCAAAAGACTTAATGACAAGGTCTTTCGCTTATGAGAGCGAAATTTTGAAATTAAAGAAAACCTACAATGGCAAGTTCTTGAAAATTTTATCAGCCCGAAAAACACTGATGTATTTCCAGACCGAGAACAAAATAAGTGATTTGATCCATTATGAAGTGGCACAGATGATCCCATTGTTGGATGCAGGTGACGTTAAAAAAGAACCTAAGAAAAAGAAATAAACAGAAATAGTTTGTTTTTGAAAAGCGCAACGGATGTTGCGCTTTTTTTATGCAATTCTCACAAATACAATAATTCACCAATCCTCCCAAAAACCTCGGTTGCCTTTCCCCGGAGAAATATATCCGTAATCGAATTTGTAAAATGCGACTCCTTAATGTTTACTTCAATGATGATGGCCCCGGATTTTTTTGCCGCCACGGGAATTTCATTGGCCGGATACACCTCTGCATTCGTACCAACAATGATAAACACATCCGATTTTTCGGCTTCGGCAAATGAACGGCTTTTTGCAAATTGCGGGATGGGCTCATTAAAAAATACCATGTCGGGTTTCAATATCCCTTTGCAAACAAAACAGGTAGGGGGCAGAAAGTCAAAATCCGCAAAATTGATATGATATTCCGATTGGCACTCCGTACAAACCAATTGTTTGTGCGTCCCGTGCAATTCATAAACATATCGACTGCCTGCTTCCTGGTGCAAATTGTCGATATTTTGGGTGATAACGGATTCCACAAAACCCCGTTCGCACATTTTAGCGATTACCTGATGTGCCAGGTTGGGCTTTGCATCTTGTAGCATATCATAAAACACCTCCTTGATCTTCATCCAGGAAGCAAGTGGCTTTTTCTTGAAATATTCTATTTCCAGGAAAATGGGGTCATATTTCTCCCACAGCCCATCCCTGCCGCGAAAGGGTGGAATCCCGCTTTCCACGGAAATCCCGGCTCCGGTAAAAGCCACTGCATATTTGGCTTTGCGGATCAGTTCGGCCGCTTCCTGGATTTTATTCTCAAGCATAAATAATAATATCCCTTCAATCAATAAAAACGTCAATGCGAGCCAGAGACAGGAATAGTGTGTTGAGGGGTGGTAATCTGTCATTTTTATGCTATCCGGATATAAAACAACAGATTGCCTCAGCATTCCTACCCACAAAGCCGACCTGTATATGCTTCGCAATGACGTGAAAAAACTACATATCCTTACTGACCGAAACCGTACCGTCACCATTGAAATGGATCTTGAACCCCAGCTTCCTGAAAACAGCGATCATTGCTTTGTTGTCTTGTGTGGTTTCTGCGGCCAGCCTTTTGATCCCGGCCATTTTTGCAATCTCGATGCAATATTCGGTCAGGATAAAACCCAATTCCTTTTTCTGCCATTCATCGGTGATCAACACGGCATATTCGGCCATTTCGATATCCGGGTCGGCGATCAACCTTCCCACACCGATCAGCTTTTTCCGGCCTTCAAAATCAATTTCGGCCACGATGCCCATTTCACGGGTGTAATCAATATAACAAAACTGCGTGGCCACTTCGTGGGAATTAAAATGAAAATCGTACCTAAAACGGGAATAGATAGATTCCTTGGAACAGCTTCCCAACATTTCCAACCAAAGCGGTTCATCTTCGGGTTTTATTGGGCGCAGCAAAACAGGCACATCGCCCTTGAGCTTTGCCGGCTTTATCAACCTTTCGGGATATGGGCGCAACAACAGATGGGAGAAATAACCCAAATCTTTCCCGATGGCATCACGGTCAACCACAATCCTTGCATCCAGGGCAATCACGTCATCCGCTGTAACTATTAGGGGATTGATGTCCAATTCCTCGATCTCGGGATAATCGGCAGCCATGTAGGATAGCCGTATCATTACCTCAACGAGTTTTTCGACATTCTTGGGCTTGCTCCCCCGATAACCGGTAAGCAAAGGATAAATTTTCAAGGACTGAATCATTTGCATGGCAAGCTTTTCGTTCAAAGGTGGAAATTCAAGGCGTTTGTCATTGAGGAGTTCCGCACTTGTCCCGCCCATTCCTATCAGCATCACCGTTCCAAATAATTTATCCTTTTTAAAACCCATTATCAATTCAACGGAATCCCTGGTTTCGATCATTTTCTGGACACTCACCCCATCAATACGGGCTTCGGGGAGTTTTTCGGAAATACTTTTGAGCATGTTCCGAAAAGTGGCCCGTACCATCTCTTCGCTTTTCACGTCAAGGCCAACACCTCCCACATCCGATTTGTGGGTAATGTCAGGTGACTGCACCTTTAACACGACCGGGAAACCTTTTTCAATCGCAAACTTCACGGCTTCATCCTCATCCTTTGCCAGGACTGGTCGGGTAGTTGGTATCCCATAATCACAAATAAGCAGTTTTGAATCCTTTTCCGAAAGGATATCAGCCTTCGGAAAAACATCTTCGAGGTATTTTTTCCGTAAATTTTCCCTGTCGTAACTAAATGAAACCGGGACTTCGCGAGGTGTTTCGTACAGCAGTTCCAGATTTCGGGAATAACGCGACAAAGTCATAAACGCACGGATTGCCTGTTCGGGCGTGGAATAGGCCGCTATACCGGCATTGGTAAGCACCTCAATCCCATCGCGCATACTCACGCCACCCACCCAGGCAGCCATAATCAATTTGGAGGTTTTATTGGTGAGGTTGCCAATGGCCACAGCTGTTTGCGTGGGTTTGGTCATGGCCTGTGGTGTGAGGATAACCAGAACGGCATCCACATTTTCATCCTCAAGCACTATTTCGGTAGCTTTTGCACAACGCTCAGGAGTTGCATCCCCGATCACGTCCACCGGGTTTCCGTGCGACCAGTAGGCAGGCAACACCCCGTTCAATTTCTGGATCGTTTTATCGGTAAGGTGCACCAATTTACCGCCCATCGAAATCAGGTTATCGGTTGCCATAACGCCCGGCCCGCCCGCATTGGTCACCACCGCAAGACCGGAGCCCCTAGGGACCCGCCTGCGGCCAATCAAATCAGTAAAATCAAAAATGTTCCCAATATCATACACCCTGGCCAATCCTGCACGACGGAAAACAGCATCATAAATGGAATCTTCCGAGGCAAGGGCGCCGGTATGTGAAGCTGCTGCTTCTGCCGATTCGGGAAAACGGCCTGATTTATAAACGATAATGGGCTTTTTCCGGGCAAAGGCACGCGCCGCCGACATGAACATCCGTGTATTGGTCAACGATTCCACATAAAGGATTATGGATTTGGTATTGGGGTCCTGGCCGAAATAATCAATCAGGTCACCAAAATTCACATCCATTGAATTCCCAATGGAAACAAAATAAGAAAAGCCGATCTTGGTTTCTTTTGCCCAATCAAGAATCGATGTGCACAAAGCCCCCGATTGGGAAATGAAAGCAACATGCCCTTTTCTCGGCATCCCTTCCGCAAAGCTTGCATTCAATTTCAATCCGGGAACGATTACACCAAGACAGTTAGGGCCTATCACCCGCATATCCGGGAATTGCGATAATTTCTCATGGACTTTTCCCTCCAACAATTTACCTTCCTCCCCCACTTCCTTAAACCCTGCCGACATAATAATAATGCCGTTTATTCCTGATTCCCCACATTCGGTAACAAGTTGTGGGACCATTTTGGCCGCCGTCATGATAATGGCCAGATCCGGGGTTTTGGGAAGCGA
>JAJRTT010000556.1 GCA_024278155.1 Bacteroidota bacterium
ATAACACGGATTGCGTCTTTTTTGGGCTTGGCAAAAAAATATCCATCGCCTTATTGCTTTTCTTATGTATAAATGCCGGCAATGCACAGGATCGAAATACGGATTCTTTTAGGAACAAAAAAATCGCCCTTCAGGCCTCGTACCAATACGGATATGTATTCCCAACCAATGAATTTGTAAGGGGGAACAACGCCGAGGCCGATACGGTAGATGATTTCCAGTCGTTCGCATTGAAAATCACGAAACAGACCACCGGGAAAAAGCTGTGGGAACAACTTTACAATTATCCCGAGTACGGGCTTGGCCTCTATCTTGCCGACTTCTATAATCCCGGGGAAATAGGCTTTCCGATAGCAGTACATGGTTATTTTACCGCACCGTTTTACAGGGGGGAAAGGTTTATGCTCAATTACGAATTCGGGCTGGGCATAGCTTTTAACTGGAAAAACTACTCGCCTTCAAACCCTTACAACAAAGCCATTGGTGCAAAATATACAGTTTACCTTGACCTGGGGCTAAAGATGGAATATCGGTTTTCCAAGCAGATGTCCATGGACCTTGGTTTTAGTTTGACACATTTCTCAAATGGAAATTTGAAAGAACCCAATTATGGTTTGAATACAATAGCCCCAAAAATCGGTGCAAAGTACAACTTTAACCCCGGGCACTTGCACTTCATTGAACAGGATATACCGAGGTACAAAAGCCACAATGAGTGGTATGTGACTGTTTTTGGAGGGTTGAAGAATATTTTATATGACAGCCTTAACATTGATGCCTCAGAAAAATTTGAAGGTGAATCCTATTATATTTTTGGGATTTCAACTATTTTCAATAGGCAAATCAGCTATAAATCAAAAATAGGAATTGGCCTCGACATTGCTTACGATGGCTCCCTAAATGCCCAAGTAGCTGTGGACAAAGGTGAACTGGACGTCCATTATGCCCCTTTTATCGAAAACATACTGGTCAGTGCATTTCCTTCTTACGAACTCGAAATAAACAGGGTATCCTTGATTTTCCAGCCATCATTCTATATTTACAGAAAGGATACAAAAAACCAAAGCCCGGCTTTTTATCAACGAATAGGTTTAAAATATAATTTCTACAAAAACCTCTATATGGGAATCAACCTTAGGGCATACCATTTTAGCGTTTCCGATTTTATCGAATGGAATATTGGCTACAGGATAAAATGAAATATTTTGGGTTGAGGCGAAAGTCCCCAATGACCAAAAAAAGGCCCTTGTCCCCACCTATTCCCTGAAATACTTCTTGAGCAAATACCTCCCAAGAAAGAAGCTCACGACAGTGGAAACGATAATGAAGATGATGAAATATTCCGAGTGCTGCATATCCTCGATATGCTTAAAAAACTTTGCCATTGTGGAATAGAACAACATTCCAAGCAGATAATTTATTGAAACATAAATCAACAATATGATGCTTTGGAATTTAAGGAAACGGCTGGGCGTGACCTTGCTCAATCCTGCAATGATAGGGGTTGCCAAACGGATTTTCGGTATCATGTTCAGGATTACCAGCGTCTTTGGCAGGTTGTTTTCCAATTTTTGCTTTAGTTTCTCGATGCGGTCTTTCCGCTTGCCCGCAAATTTCACTACCCAAACGGCCCGGTTATGGGCAAGGTAAAACAGGATTACGCTCCGTAAAAGGATCGCCATTAAAATCAAAAGCCACCCCCAAAACATATGATAGGCCGATGATGTGAAAATATAGGCAAAGGTGATGATGGAAAACTCTTCGGGAATGGGGATGAAAAAATCAAAGAAAAGGTAAAACACAAATATCCCCAGCCATGAGTACTGAACGATAAGATTGACCAATTCGGGGTTTCCCTGCATATTTCGCAAATTAAACAGCGCAAAGGTCGGCAAAAATTAGCAATTGGAATTTAAAATTCCTCTGCATTCTGGTATTATTAATCATTTTACTGATGTAGTTTCATTCAATTTCAATCACAATTCATGAATAAAAAATATGCTCAAAATGACTTTAGATAATCCTATGTCCAAAATATTAAGTCGATGATTAATAAGGGCCAATTATCTGCTCATTAATATAAAGCTCCTAAGTGAGAACATTTTACCAGCTAATACGTAAGTAACTAAGCGAAACCTACGATTAGTAAAAAAAATAAAGACAATTAATAAATTAATTTAAAAAACTATGAAAACTAACTACCTGCTAATTATTATGTTAACTTTGGGCTTATCTACAACCAAAGTCTTTGCACAACCCGTAAATGACATGAAGATAAATGCAATTGCATTAACAGGCGTTGATAATTGGTGTTCAGGCAATGCAGCCTATTCAACCTATACTGCTACACCCGATGAGACCAAACCGTCCTGTTGGTCGAACGGGCCGTTTACAAATGTGTGGTTCAAGTTCACAGCACCTTCGGATTACCTGAAAATCTCATTGAAAGACGGTGGCAGTTTCGGGAACATGAGATATGGAAGGATGGCCGTAACGGATGCTTCCGGGACACAAATCGGA
>JAJRTT010000557.1 GCA_024278155.1 Bacteroidota bacterium
TATCGGAACCAATGCTGACCGTGCCCGATTCGGAAACTTCGGTGAAAAGCCGCGGACGGAGACTGCTGTTGTCTTCCCCCACGACCAACAGGGAATTGAAACCGCCATTGTTGTTGTCAACGGAATCGGGGTTTGCCGGGTCCAGCATCCATTCACCATCCACGACCACCTGATATTGGTAATTCCCGGGGTTCAGCAAAAACTTTGTCGTCCAAATTCCATTCTCTAGTTTCATGGGAGAAGCTTTTGGGTTCCATCCATTCATTTCACCTGCAACTTGTACTGAACCTGCTTGCATATTGCCAGCATTATAATTTATTTCCACATTTTCCTTATTCGATCTTTTCATCAGGATGGAATAAGGGAAACCTTTTGACCAAATACTCAAGATCGATAAAGGGGCAAGTTTTTGAGATGTCTTCTTAAGTTGCAATTTCTTCCTGTCCCCTGACAATTCACCTTTCAAACCAACTGGCAAGGTTACTGAATCAATAATTGAGACATCTGTAAAATAATCCTGGAGTACGATTTCAGTTTCATTTGGTTGAAGCTGGATGATGGAAGAAAGGCCGTTAATGGCAGATTGATCCGGGATTATGGTTTTGGGATGCTGGCAGGAGATGAGGGTAATAAACGAGACTAAAAGTAAAAGTAGATTTTTCATTTTGATTTGGTTAAATTTTCACTCAGAATTCACAGAAAACACAGAATAAACTTTTAGAAGGAGCAAAGGAGAATTAAGCAAAGTAAAACTAATCATCAACAAACTCACCCTCCCACCTTCGGAAGCAAACAGAATATAAATCCCATTTTGTAACTTATAAGAACTTCAATAGACTGATGGGGAATTTGAAGGTCAAACAATATGAACTTTAAAAAAGGTATCGTTGAGGTGAACAAAATCATTATCCATAGTTATTAATTCTGCCTGAATATAATTTGTTGTTGCCGCAATCCACAAATCGTTCTTGCCCATATTCCTCGAAGAAACATTTATCGGCAAAGGTTTTAGCCTATCTTTCCCCTGGCTATAAACGTCAATATCAACATAGGTTTCAGCAATTTCACTATTAATATACAAAATCGGAAAGTTAATCAACAGTTTCTCCAAAATATTCATTTTAGATTGTCCCCAACCTAGTTGCCTGGCCAATGACTTTATCTCAGCATAAGTTACAATGGAAATAAAAAACTTATTTTCAGGAAGGCCTAATCGAAATTTGGATTTTGCTTTTTGCCACAAAGGAAAATCACGTACAATATGCTAAACGATATTTGTATCAAGGATATATCGCATCACATTTTCAATTCAACATCTCCAACAACAATCCTATTGGTTCATCGCCCGGCCATTTCCCTTCCACACTTGACAACTCAAAGTGGTAGTCCTTGTCGATGGTTTCAATATCAATTATCGGCTCGGAAACAATGCCCTGTATTTTATTATCTGTTTCGTAATTCAAATTTTGATTTGTTTCAAATTGAGGCTTTAAAAAATAAGTCAATGCCTTTTCAACAATTCTCGAATAGTTTGCTTGTGTGTTTTTAAAACCAAAAAAACGAGCAGCGTAGTCAAGTAACTTGCTATCGATATTAACCATTAACCTTTTTTCCATGATTTCAGACGTTAAGTTAAGTTTGACAAAGGTACAAAAATCATTTTTATCAAGCAGGTTCTTTAAAACCCACGGTTGTACCGATTCATGTAATAAATATAAAAATCCATAAAGGGCAAAATGGGTTTAATTTCTTTTAATCCTTAATAAACTTCACCCTCTCCCCATTTTCCGTTACCAAAAAATAAATCCCCTTTTGCAAATCGGAAACGGAAACCGCTTTCACATCTTTTGCTCGCATAACCTGGCTTCCCCATGCATTGTAAACCACAAAACTTATGGAACGGTCAAAATGGATACGGCCATTGGTTACAGGATTTGGGTACAGCTTTAAGTGGCCATTTCAAATAAAAAAGTCATCCACAGCTTGGGGCACATTGGTATATCCGGGTGTGGGATCTTCAAAAAGCTTCCACAGGCCTGCACCATCGGGCAAGCGGCCATAGGAAGTATCAACCAATTGGGGTCCGTAAACTATGGTATCCAATGGGAAAAAATCGGTGGCCTCCGAATCATAAATACCGATGGATTCACCATTCTTGCTCAATTTGAAATTGGCATGGAGCGGCCCCTGTTCCGGTTGGCCATCAGCCCAAACAAGCACAAACCCGCCCGGGGCAAGTGTCATATCGGGCATGGCCCATTTATCGGGAACCTGTAAATCATCGGTCATGAATTTATCACCAAGCCACACTTCATTTTCATCTCCATTATAAATCTCGATCCAATCATCGTATTCACCATTTTCATCGGCAATCACCTAATCATTATCTGCCATAAATTCATTGATGAACAACATCTCCTGTAATGATGGTGAAATGGCAATTATCTCAGGATCGCAAGGCAAAACAGTGGAATAGCCAAAATTCTCCGTTGCCGAAACCTGGTATGCGACGCTCATATTTTGCTGAAAATCGGTAATCATGGTCCCATAGATCCTGTCACCTGCTTGCCCATCTTCATGCTCGCCATCATCGTACATGAATTTTTCGAGCCAATCGGCCCCATTTATGTTGTACAGCAATTTCACCATCGGATTGTTATCTTCATCTTCCACAAAGGCCCTCATCCAAACGTCTTGGCCCACATGTGGTTGGGTGTGGGATATATATTTGACAACGGGTCTAATATCATTTAACTCCAACTGAATGGCCGCATTAAATCGCCGTGCATCAATGTAGGTTTTCAA
>JAJRTT010000558.1 GCA_024278155.1 Bacteroidota bacterium
AAGGAACAGGCCGCCATTTATTACCGCAAGGCCATGAACATGGAAAACAAAGAATACAAAAACAGCATAGACCAAAAAGCCAAGGCCGGCCTGAATAGGGTGGAGGAGGATTGACATTGTTTTATAAATATTGGAAAATCTGCATCATTGCGAACTGGAAGGTATGAAGGGGCATAACAATGATGCTGAACACCCATCGAAAACAAAAGAAACGCCGTCATTCCGAATCCCATGCGTTTGCCATGTGCGGCAGCATGAGGAATCCCCTTACTTTACGGCTGTCAATAATTACTTTGAGGTTTTGCATGTTTGGATTTTTTTGTTACCGGAATTTGATCGGCGGTCTTTCAATTAGGGGGATTCCTTACACCACCTCCCTTTATAGGGCATTGCTTTGGAAGGAAACCGAAAAAGTTATTGCCGGACTGCCTTTTCGTTTTTAAGGAACATCCCAATCTTCAATCCCAAGCTTTGTCTTTTGATCGGATATTCATAAACCCCGGTAGGGGTTTCGATAGCTTCGTAAATCCATTCGTTTATATCTTGCCTGAATGAGAATTCTGCAAAGAACCGGGTTTCTTTGATTTTGAAAACCTGCCCTGCGCCAATCTGGTAAAAAGTACCGGTTTGGTTGCTTTTGTTGTTCCTAAGCATAAACCGTTCATTTGCAATTTCTGTTAAGTTTGGAGCATCTTTGTTCAATATACGAACAACATTTGAAACCTTTCTATGTGCTGAAAACAACCAGCTTACGCCAAGACCGCCGGTGAACCAGGTGTAATTCTCCTTATTGGTTTTTAATTTAAAATACAAAGGGATTTCCATGCTATGGGTTGAAATTTTATTTTCAACATGAACAGTTCTGTCTGTAGTATATCCACAATGACAAGGAGTGTTTAGGTTTGCCCTTGTGAGCAAGTATTCGATAGCGCTGCCAATTGAAAGTGTTTTTGGTAAATGGTATTCCAGGCCATATCCGGCAAAACCAGCAAAATCCCAATACTCCACATCTTTAATTGCATTGTTGGGATATGCTTCATGATTGGATGAAAGGTAATATGAGAAATCAGGCCCTGCAAAAACTGATTGTTCAAATAATTGGGCTTGAATAATTCCAGGAAACAATAATATTGATACGAATAGATATTTCATTTCACTTATTTTACAACAAGCATTTTCTTTGTCACTTTACTGCTATCAGTCTGTATTGTACAATAATAGATGCCGGGTGGAAGTACAATGCCTGTTAGTTCTATTCAATAAACACCAGCTTCAAGAACGGATTTATTCTTGAGAAAGTATAATTGATCTATTCTAAGGGTCTTCCGACTATGCTTAGTGGAGTGCAAATCTGATGATTTACTGTCTGTTAAAAAAACGACATAATATTTTTTGAAGGTGGGAAAGAAATAAACTTGAACCTTTTTGGGGTGGGGTATCGGGCAATTTCTTGTTTGAGAGAACACCAACAAGGGGCAGGGTCTTGCTGTCCTGTTTTATAATTGCGGGATTACCCTGCGCTTTGGCCATTGCTAAAATCCCTTGGAGCGGTTTTTTTGATTGGGGGTACCCGAAAGAGCAGGAAGGTGCAGGGGAAAAGAAAACCATAATCGTTCCCGCGCTCGTTGAAGGTTGAATCAGCGGCCGCAACGTTTTTGAGGTCAGATATGGTAAACCATAATATGAACCTTGACTTATTATTGTTACGGTGGGCTGCACTGCATCTTTTTACTGTACGAAGCAGACAAATTGCAATGTACTGTTTGTCAAAACCAAAATAAGCAATATCCACAAATTATTATCTCAATCCACTACTTTTCATGAACAATAATTTCATGGTTAGTGATTTCCACTAAATCATAATTATCAAAGAGCTTGATAATCGTTTCAAAATATTTGTTAAATAGCAGGAGCAAATTTTTATTTATTATATTGCCTGTTGATACCAATAATAATTTCTTTGGACTTCGATTAACTAAATGCGAATCCAAAAAATCAGAATCCTTTGTAATTACAATTCTGTTTTGATTCAGTGAAATATCCCTTATTTCATTATCAGTAGTCCTTTCTTTGTTTGGTAAATCATCGGTATGAAGGATATCATTGCCTTTGTTCTTTAACATCAAAGCCAATTTATAAGGTAAATTTGCATCAATGAGGAAAATCATGCCACAACCTTTGAAATTGATTTGACTTTTGCCAAACGTGAGGCATAAGCAAGGCATGCTTTAATATCTTCTTTTGTAAGAGCTGGGTAATCATCAATGATTTCTTGTTCCGACATCCCGGCAGAAAGCAAATCAAGGATCAGTTCAATGGTATATCTTGTATTCCTTATTGTCGGTTTTCCACCACATATATTAGAATTGACAGTAATCAGTTTAAATAAGGCATTTTTCATTTTATTGCTTTTTCACAAAAATACAATATTATTTAATATAATACCAGCCCGATAGTTTATTTACCAAAGCTTTTTTGGATTTCAGCATAGAATCAAGCATGAGATAGTCCCCATTCTAAGCGCAGTCTCACAACTACGTTGTGTGGAGTGCAAATCTAATGATTTGCATTCAATTAAAAAGATGAGCGTACAATTTTTTAAGGCAAGAAATAAACTTGAACTATTTTCTGGTGGGCATCGGGCAATCCTTTGGTGGTGGAAACTCCAACAAGGAGCAGGTTCTGCTGGCGGTGGCTTTTCATGGTTCCCCAGCAGACTGCCCATCTTTATCCCTTTGTGTTGAGTGGCATATCTGTGGAGTATGGTTCATGGCAACGGGTTGCAAATCCTACCGGGCAAGGGTTTTATAATCCAAAGATTATGGCACCACACGGCGTAGTCAGGAGACTACGCCGGGGGTTTCTACTTCTTCCCCAGGGGTCGAAGTTAAAGCGTTGCTCCTGTCCGTTATTGGTGGCAATGTCGCCGTTTTCGTCGGTCAGGGCGTACAATGAGCCAAGGTGGCCTTTGTGGGCGTAGTACAGGGTGCCGGTGCTATGGTAATAATGACATATAATGCAAAGATAGTTTTTTCGGGCAAATCAGGAAAACAAAAGAAAACGCCGTCATTCCGAACCCTTGGGCTTGGCCTTGTGCGTTGGGGTGAGGAATCCACATACGCCCATGGCCGCCCGTAAATGCATGGGGCCTTTCATTGTTGGCTTTCTTGCCATTGC
>JAJRTT010000559.1 GCA_024278155.1 Bacteroidota bacterium
GTGACACAGAAGTAGTAGTTGCCGCATATGCAAAATATGGGGCAAAATGCCTGGACATGTTCAATGGCCAATTTGCCATTGCCATTTGGGACAAAAAAAAACAGGAGCTGTTCCTTGCCCGCGACAGGGTTGGGATACGCCCATTGTTCTACACAAAACATAAAGGCTCTCTGTATTTTTGCTCGGAAATAAAAGGGATTTTTGAAAACCCGGAAATCCCCAGGGTTATTTCCCCTAAGAGCCTTTCCCAGGTTTTTACTTTTTGGGCGGTTATTTCGCCCAACACCCCTTTTGAAAACATTTCCGAAGTACCACCGGGCAGCTACGTCAAGGTAAACCAAAAAGATTTCAAAATTGAAAAGTATTGGGATTGGCCTTTTTCAGGAAAAGAAAACCCGAACAAGCAAAACCTGGAAGAATCGGTTGAAGAACTCAGGGAACTCTTCAGCGATGCGGTTAAAATCAGGCTCAGGGCCGATGTACAAGTTGCGGCTTACCTTAGCGGAGGGCTTGATTCCAGCATTACCACTTCCTTTATCCAAAGTGCGAACCCTGATGTCCTTAATACTTTTTCCATTGGTTTCAATGACAAGGCCTTTGATGAAACGGGATATCAATTGGAGGCATCAAAATATTTCAACACCCGGCATTTCGCTTATCCTGTTTCAGATGAGGAAATTGCTGAAAGTTTTGTTGAAACAATAAGGCATACTGAATCCCCCATCCTGCGCACCTCCCACACTCCCATGTACTTATTGTCGAAAAAAGTGAGGGAAGGCAACATTAAGGTTGTGATAACCGGCGAAGGGGCCGATGAAATGTTTGCGGGGTACAATATTTTCAAAGAGGCCAAGATCCGTAGGTTTTGGGCACGTGAACCCAAATCGGCAATCAGGCCGTTACTCCTTTCAAAACTTTATCCCTATTTGCCACAGGTCAGGGGATCGAACCTTATCAACCTTAGATTGTTTTTTGGGTACAAGCTAAGTGAGACCGGCAACCCCTATTATTCCCATTTATTGAGGTGGCACAACACCTCACGTATCCGCAACTATTTTTCAGGGGAAATCCAAAATGGCCTTTCAGGATATGACCCCATGGACGAAATTGATCGTTTCGTTGACCCGGCGATAAAAAACTGGGGCAATTTGGAAAAATCCCAATATCTTGAATCATCCATATTCATGTCATCGTATTTGCTTTCATCGCAAGGCGACAGGATGGCCATGGCCAACTCGGTGGAAGGGAGATACCCTTTCCTCGACCACAGGATCATTGAATTTGCTTCACGATTGCCCGACGATTTTAAATTGAACGGCTTGAACGAAAAGTTCATCCTAAAGAAAATGATGGGCGGAAAAATCCCGGGTTCCATCTTAAAAAGGAGCAAGCAAGCCTATCGGGCACCCATAGCTTCCAGTTTTTTTGGGAATAAAAAACCCGAATATGTAAGAGAAGTACTATCAAGTAAAGAACTGACCTCAACGGGGATTTTTGATCCGTACAGGGTTGGAAAATTAATCGAGAAAATGGAAAAAGGCCCAAACCGATCGGAAATGGACAATATGGCAATTACAGGGATAATCTCCACACAATTGCTTCATGGGCTTTTCGTCAACAACAAACCCAAGGAATACCCTCCTTCTTACCTGCCAAATTTAAAGATAGTACGTGAAACAAATACCTAACTTTGCACCCGTTGTGAAACAACAGCTTACGGGAATGAAATCAGGCGAACAAAATATTACCTCTAAAGAACAATTCCAGACCGGGAATGTCATCCTTATTTCGCTCGCCCATCACTTACATGATATTTATTCTTCTTTCCTTGCCCCCATCCGTCCACTTCTTATCGAGAAATTTGGGATTACCCTGGCAATGGCCTCATTGTGGGATTTGGTCCAACGCCTGCCCTGGCTGCTAAACCCGATCATCGGTATGATCGCCGAAAAAACAGCTGCCCGGTATTTTGTGATCATAACCCCGGCCATTACAGCCATCACGATGAGTTTGCTTGGGTTGGCCCCTTCATTCACGGTGGTGGCGATTTTGCTGTTCGTAATGGGCATCAGCGCAGCAATGTTCCATGTCCCGTCACCGGTAATGGTAAAAAGGCTATCGGGGAACCGTACCGGAAAAGGGATGAGCTTCTTTATGTTTGGAGGGGAAATGGCACGTACAATTGGCCCGCTTGTGATAACCGGGGCCGTTACGTTATGGGGATTGGAAGGCACATGGAAACTTATCCCCTTTGGATTGTTGGCATCGCTGATATTATACTTTCGTTTGAAAAAAATAAGAATCTCCACCAACATCCAAAGCAAAACCGCAAGCAAAGGCTTTTGGGAAACATTCAAAAACCTTCTCCCTTTTTTCATTGTCCTAATCGGGATAACTTTTTTTAGGGCAATCATGAAATCCGGGCTAACGGCCTTTCTCCCAACCTACTATTTTAGCGAAAAAGGGGAAAGCCTCTGGTTTGCAAATTCCGCACTTGCCTTGTTCCAGCTTGCCGGAGCAATCGGGACAATCGTCTCCGGGACTGTTTCCGATAAGTTGGGCCGCAAAACTTCCCTGTTGATCATTTCTTTCCTCACCCCCATCCTGATGTTCCTTTTTATATCTTTCTCGGGATGGCTAAGTTTTGTTTTCCTTGTGCTTCTCGGCTTTTTTATTTTTGCACCGGGCCCTGTCCTCATGGCGCTGGTACAGGACGTTGGAAAAGAAAAGCCGGTTTTCGCCAATAGCATTTACATGACGATAAGCTTTATCACCGCTTCCCTCTCCGTTGTAATATCCGGGATCATTGGCGACTGGGTTGGATTGGAAATGACTTACAGGATTTCGGCCTTCATTGCCATTGGGGCGATCCCTTTCGTATTGATGTTGAAAAGTAACAGAAAACCACAAAATTAATTTATGTTCAGCTCCTGAATTGTTTTAATTTTGTTGGATTGGTTTTTCATCCAATGATTATCTAAAAAAAACGATGACACAAAATATCCCTCTTGCTGAAATATTACGACCAAAAACACTTGATGATTATACCGGACAAGGGCATTTGGTGGGCAAGGGAGCTATTTTGCGGCAAGCCATCGAAAGTGGGAACATCCCTTCCATGATATTCTGGGGGCCACCGGGAGTTGGCAAAACCACACTTGCATTTATTATTTCCCAAATGCTCAAGCGGCCCTTTTTCACATTGAGTGCAATTAGTTCCGGTGTGAAGGACGTGAGAAAAGTTATTGCGGATGCAAAAATCCTTGTCGGAGGTGCCATCCTTTTTATCGATGAAATCCACCGTTTCAACAAATCGCAGCAGGACTCACTGCTCGGGGCGGTCGAAAAAGGGATTATCACATTGATTGGCGCCACGACCGAAAACCCCTCATTTGAAGTGATTTCACCTCTCTTGTCCCGCTGTCAGGTTTATATTTTGCAGGAATTGAATAAAGATCACCTGATCCAACTTCTCGAAAAAGGGAAAACAGAACTGGAAACCCAACGCAATACCAAAATTGAAATCAAGGAAAATGAAGCTTTGCTGAGGATTTCTGGAGGTGACGCAAGAAAACTTTACAATGCCCTGGAATTGGTCGTGAATGCAGAAAGCATCAAATCCAAAGAGATTATCATCAACAATGAAAACGTCCAGAAGGTAATCCAAAAAAACCTTGCGATTTATGATAAATCGGGGGAAATGCACTATGATATTATTTCTGCCTTTATAAAATCCTTGCGGGGAAGTGACCCCAACGCTGCCGTATATTGGTTGGCCCGTATGGTAGAAGCCGGTGAAGACCCAAAGTTCATAGCCCGTCGCATGTTGATCCTTGCTTCGGAGGATATTGGAAATGCGAACCCCACAGCACTTGTTTTGGCACAAAGTTGTTTTGAGGCCGTGAAGTCCATTGGTTGTCCCGAATGCAGGATCGTTTTGTCACAAACCGCCATTTACCTCGCTTCATCGGCAAAAAGCAATGCTTCCTATATGGCCATCAAAAACGCACAAAAACTCGTTGCCCGAAGTGGTGACCTGCCCGTGCCCCTTCATATCCGTAATGCCCCTACCTCTTTGATGAAGGATATGGGACATGGAAAAGCTTATAAATATGCACATGATTTTGAGAATAATTTTACCGAATCGGAGTTTTTACCGGATAAAATAAAAGGGAAGAAGTTTTACGAACCGGGTAATAATGCCAGGGAAAATGAAATGAGAAAACATTTGAAAAAGCTTTGGAAAGATAAGTATGGCTATTAAACCTTTTAGGTTGTGGTGGGCAGTTGCGGCTGGAACCTGAAAGGTTGAAAAGACAAAGCTTAATTAACATAAAAATTGAGAAAAGCAATAATCAGATACAAATCAACACTTAAAATCCTGGGCAACATGAAACAGGGAACAAAACCATTAAACCTTCTGGCCCTTCTTTTCCTTTTGACAAGCGTTAGCTATTCGTGCAAAGACACCATCGAAGGGATCAAGCTAATCAATTATTACGATGCGTGTCCGGCTTTTAATACCGACCTCGGTGACCTTGCAACATTCAAGGACCCAAACAACCTATTCTCCATACGCTTTCCTTACGATTGGGATGTACGTGAATCCTTTTCTGACACCTTATATGGGATTTTTGGGGCCAATATGCTGGGATCTTCTTCGGATATCGAAAAACTGGAATCCATTTCCGCAGTTGCTTATCAAACCCTTGATTCTTTGGAAGTTTATGCTGCAAACGAAATCCGTGGGTTAAAAAATGAAGCGAACATTAAAGTCAAACAAGTTGGGAGAACTGTAATTAACGGCAATAAGGTCATCTGGGTCTTGTTCAAATCAAAAGAGGAATTAACAAGCAAAGGCAATCTCGTCATTTACATCAAAAAGCCATCTTCAAATATTGTATTTATCTTGCAGGCTTCCGTTTATTCCTCTGATAATTACAAGGAAAGACTATGCAACCTAAAGCAACTGTTAAATACGTTCAAGCTTTCGTCAAATTAGGACAAGACCTTAAATAAAAGAATTATTTTTGCACAAAAACAAATCGAACCATGTTCAAGATACCAAAAATCCAACATACTTTATCCAATAACTTTTTCCTGATCGCAGGGCCTTGCATCATCGAAAATGAAACCATGCCTTTTGATATTGCAAAAAAAATCAAAGAGGCTACGGACAAATTGGAAATCCCTTTTGTGTTTAAAGCTTCCTATAAGAAAGCCAACCGATCGAGATTGGATTCGTTTACGGGAATCGGTGATACCAAAGGCTTGAAAATCCTGAGGGAAGTTGGGTACAACCTCAATATCCCAATTCTTACCGATATACATTCCGTGCTTGAAGCCAACCTTGCAGCACCTTATGTTGATATTTTGCAAATCCCGGCCTTTCTTTGCCGGCAAACCGAATTATTGGTTGCGGCAGCCAAGACAGGAAAAACCGTCAACATCAAAAAAGGACAGTTCCTTTCTGCGGGGGCAATGAAATTTGCAGTGAACAAAGTCAGGGAGTCAGGAAACCAGAAGATTATGCTTACCGAAAGGGGAAACAGTTTTGGTTATGGCGATCTCGTGGTCGATTTCAGGGGAATACCTGAAATGCAATCTTTTGACGTACCCGTTGTTCTGGATTGCACCCATTCACTACAGCAACCCAATCAAGCTAAGGGTATAACAGGTGGACAGCCGGAACTAATTGAAACCATTGCAAAGGCAGGAATTGCGACCGGGGTCGATGGCATTTTTATCGAAACACACCCCAACCCTACCAAAGCCTTGTCGGATGGTGCCAATATGCTACCCCTTGAGCAGCTTGAAGGTTTGTTGGAAAAACTTTTGAAAATCCACCAGGCAATCCGGAGGTAAAGAAAACCCCCAGCCATCAAAGGAAAGCCAGGGGAATGATCATGAAGAGAAAATTTATCTGACATTGATGGGCAACACCAGAATAAAAAGCAGAAAAGAACTATATCAGCCGGAACACAATCTTTAAATTGTATTCTTTGCCGACTTCTACGGCACAATTGTTAAAATGCACCTGACCAAGTTTTTTTGTTACATAATTTGCAAGCTCGCGATTGCTTGAGTTTACGGCACTTACACCAAGCTGGCCATTGGGATCAAAAACAAGGCTGACCAATACAAGTCCTTCCAGCCTTTGGTTTATCGGCCATTGCGGATATCCCAATTGCTTTTGAATACAATAAATCGAAGTGTTGAGTTGTCCGGCTGAAATAACGACTTCATCGAGTTCGACACCTTTGATTTCATCGTTTTCACGTTCGCTTATTTGATTTGGAAAACCATTGATCGAATGGAAAGGCCTTTGATTTAATACGATGGGGTTATCCGAAGAATCAGGGGAAACTTTATCCACCATCATGTTGAGAAGGGTAAACGAATAGGCCGAGCTAATTGCGAAAATCCCGGCAGCGATTAAAAGCATTTTTAGTGTTTTCATGGTCCTGTGGTTTTTTAGTGATTTAAATTTTATAGCGAATCCGATTTGGTTTGCAAAAACAACCCAATCTAATCCTCTCTGTGTTAACTGCTTCCAAAAAAACAATTTATGCAAACTCATTAAGAAGCAGTATAAATATTTCCGGTTCTGTGAATATTGTTCCGACAACTATGCCAAGCCGCATAACTTACTGCATTAAAGAGCTTAACCAATTAAGTACTGTTCGGTTCCAAAATGAAAAGTGTTCGGGGAAAGTTCCAAATTGTTCGAATGTGAACAATTTGGAACGAATATCAATTGCAAAACAGATAAAACCCGGGACAAGAAAACAAAGGCTTCCAATGAACTTTGAAATTATTTTCATTTCGTTTACCTTAGCGGTTTTTAAACAAACTTACATTTAACATTATGAGGTTCTTCACATTATTATTGACTTTCAGCATCATCACATCTGGATTTGCCCAAAAACCACAAACAAAGGACAAAGCCATCTACAAAGAGAAACAAGCCGGGTTTTATCAAAATACCATTTTAAAAGGGATTGCAACGTATCAACAAGAGAAAATGAAGGCCGCACCCATGTACCTCGCTGTTGACATGGAAGGGAAGTCTTTTCCCACAAACCCGGATGATTATACAATACTATCGCATACCGGCCCAATATCCCAGGGATCTACCGGGACATGCTGGGGGTTTTCCTCCACTTCTTTTGTTGAATCGGAAGTTGCCCGCATAACAGGAAAAAAGATTGCGCTTTCGCAAATGTTCGTGGTTTACCATGAATACATCGAAAAGGCCAGGGCGTATGTGCAAAGCCGCGGCACCTCCAATTTCAGTGAAGGCTCCGAAGTAAACGCCACGATGGGGCTTTTGAAAAAGTATGGCACAGTTACGAAAGAGGCTTATACCGGGCTCCTGGGAAATCAGGAAATATATGACCACCGCGAGATGGTGAAAGAAATGCAATCCTATTTAAAAACAGTAAAGCGGGATAATTCCTGGAACGAAAAGGTTGTAATCGAGACCATAAGTGACATCCTCAACCATTTCATGGGAGAGCCCCCTGCAAAATTCAGTTTTGAAAACCAGGAATACACGCCCCTGGATTTCTTGCACAAAGTTTTGCAGTTCAACCCCAATGATTATTATAATTTCATGTCAACCACGGCCCAAACCTATAACGAGAAGGGGGAATTGAAAGTCCCTGACAATTGGTGGCACAACAATGATTATTACAATGTCCCATTGGACGACTTTATTTCCATCTTTAAATATGCCTTGAAGAACGGTTATGGTGTGGCTTTTTGTGGAGATGTGAGCGAGCCCGGTTACGACCGCTATGCAGAAGTTGGGATAATCCCAAGCTACGACATCCCGCATGAATACATAAACGAAGATTCCCGCGAATTCCGATTCTATAACCGAACTACCACCGATGACCATTGCATGCACGTAATCGGGTATTTGGAGCGGGAAGATGGATGGTGGTTTATGATAAAGGATTCGAGTTCAGCCGGTTTCGATGGGCCGCATCAAGGATACCTTTTCCTGCACGAAGACTATATCAGATTAAAAATCCTGTCCGCATTGGTTTATAAGTATGGGGCCAAAGAAGTACTTGACAAAATCATCAAATAATCTTTGGAAAAGGGTGTACGTTCTGTTTTTTTCAATTTTGTCAATGTGCATTTACAATTTATCTGTTTATTTGTAAACACAGATATATATTTTCAAATATTGTTACTGCTCAGCAATGGCCGAAACAGCCGACAAGCTCAAAATCACCTCTCATGGTATATCTTTTTTAATCTTATCATTCTGTTTTCATGCCCGCTGCCTTTAGGATTTTCTCCATCAGGCACCACTTGGTAATGCTTGACTGAAAAAGGTTCAATCCTACAAATGCAGTGAATAAATACCACAATTCGTCCACAAAATATCCCAAAGCCAGGGAGGCAAGGATAAAAATCCCAGCAATTGCTTTTACTCCATCGTTTACTACCATTTTTTCGTTTTAAATTTGATTTAACTTATGTTGTTAACTATATCAATGTTGCTTTTTAGGCGTTCAACCAACGCTTCTTTGATGCGCCTACTTGCAGTTGTGATTTGATCCACAAGAGTAATCAGTAAGTGTGTGACCGGTTATTCGACCGAAAACCGGATCAACCGGTTTTATAGTTATAACCCTGATAAAACCGAACCTGTCCAATGAAGGTAACCCAATGAGCAATTGCAACTTGGATTCGTTCAAGGTTAATGTAAACAGCATTATCGCGAGATAACAAGTTTTTTCATTTCCATGGAATGGTTTTCCCATATCCCCAAATAATAAACACCATTGGGAAAGTCTTCCAGAGAAAGCCGCGCAATTAGGGCATTACCAATATCCTTTGACAAAACCAATTTACCAACAGGATCGAATATTTTTACCTGCCGGTTTTCGATATTGTCAGCAAATCGCAACATAACATAATCGGATGCGGGGTTGGGATAAATCGCAATATCGCCTGGGTCATCCGTATCCTCCAAACCAGTAACAAGGCTCCCAATGTCAATATTGTCGATATACAGATTATTGCCACCATCGGTGATATTTACGATCTTGATTTGAACATATTGTTCCGAGGCGTAATTGGCCAATGGTATTTCAGCACTTTTCCATTGTGAAGAATCAGGGATGAAAGGTGTTGTTTGCGTGGGCCCGGTGGCCAATGCGTTGCCCGTACGGTAAAATATCTGTGTGAAATTGGAGCCACAATCGGTCGAAAGCAAAACGAGCATCTCATCCGAAAAGGAAGGGTCGGACCGGGCATAAGCCCACTTAAACGTCATCGTTGGTTCCAACATGGAGGTCAAGTCAAAATAGGGAAAGATTATTTCATCGGCCGATCCATAGTTGATATTGATGAGGTTGTTGATCTTTATGGAATAACCACCCGAAACAGAAGCCGCTGAATCCAAGCCCCAGGTAATTCCCCCGTCAGGGTTGTTGATAATGATTCCCTGCGGAGGGAATATCCCCGAATCAAAATACTCGGAAAAAGGCAATGCGTTACCGACCCCGGGATTTGAAACCGTGATATAATCATTGATGGCAAGGCTATCTGTGGTGGTTCCATTCGAGACAATAAGCTTAACCGCAAAACTCCCAATGGAATTGTAGGTGATGCTGGGATTTGGCAATGTGGAAGATTCCGGTGTGCCACCTACAAAAAACCATTGCCATGAAGTGGCCACATTAAGCGAAATATCCATGAACCCTACTTCATTGCCTATGCAGATATCCGGTGTCAACGTAACAAAATTGGCGGCCACGCCACATATTTCCGGGGCGGTATAATTTGTATCACAGCCTGTTGCCACCAAATTGTCATCGCTCCAAATAAATGTCCTGATGGTGTCAAGGGTAGCCTGTACCCTTAGTTTCTGGCCATTGGTAAACATATCCTTGCAAGCACCGGGCGTGTAGTTCATATAATTTTCCTTCTGGTCGTTTTCATCGGGGACATCATTTGAACAGGTGTTCAATGTGGTGCACGAAAAACTGGGGGATGCCTGGGGCGGGGTATCGCAAACGTAATCCCCATCAAAGCACACATCGGTCCCACAGCCATTGTTAAAAGTATGGTACAAGCCAAACCAGTGCCCCACCTCGTGCGTGGTCGTGCGCCCCAGGCTCGATGATGCCGTTCCGGTATTGCCAAATACATTGCTGCGCACCACAATCCCGTCTTCATCGGGCGGTCCGCCGGGAAACGAAGAATAACCAAGTATCCCACCCGTAATGGTTTTGACGAGGTAAATATTCAGGTATTTTGTGTTGTCCCAAAAACTCAGTTGGGTAAGCATGGCCCTTTCGTAGGTTTGGTGATAGGTCAACAAGGAATTTATCCTTACGATCCCGTTGGTGCAATTGCCGTTGGGATCGATCCTGGCAAGGCAAAACCTGACTTTGGTGTCCACACCGTTTCCATCACCATTGGATCCGGGGATTTTTCCAAAATCCTCGTTTAAAATATTTATCTGGCTTTCGATCTGTTCATCCGAAATATTCTCGGAACCACCATTATGGATAACATGGACTACTACGGGGATTACCTTTGAACTGTCGGCCAACGGATTGTTCATCAAGTTGTTTTTGAGCCTTTCGACGCTGGCCTGAATGGCAGTTTCCGTTTTTAAGATACTCTTGTTGTTTGTGTATTCATCAAAGTAACAAGGGCCTTGTGGTTCCGTTTGGGCATTTATGGAAATTATGGACAAGGATCCAGAAAACCAAACAAGCAAGATTGTTTTGATCAGTTGTTTCAAATAGTTCATTTTAGATTGTTTTAGTACGACAAGTTTCAAGGATTAAAGATTGGGTTCAACACCATCTTGATTTACAACCTGATTTATTGCTTTTTGTTCATTTCTATTGCTTTTTGGGACACTCTTTCCAAAAGTACGCAATCGTAAAAAACCAAAAGCCGTTGCATTTAAAACACAACGGCTTTTCTTTACTTCCGTAAGTATCTTACGGAACCATTATCGCATTAAGGAGAGTTTCCCCAATTTTGGTGTTCCGTTTACATTGACCACATAAACATATATCCCTGCCGGCAGGCTCCCGTTCGCATTGAACTTTAGCTTATAAGTTCCGGGGGACTGTGTTGCGTCAACAAGTGTTTGTACAACACGGCCATTTGAGTTATATATTGTCACCTTTATGTCCGATTCATGCTCAACCTGATATTGTATTATTGTGGAGCCCTTAAATGGATTTGGATAAGCAAGGACTTCAATGTCATTGGCGGAAAACTGGCCCACTGCATTTGGGGATGTTTCGAAGCTTACGTTCTCATACATCAGGTGCAAAAAGCCGTGCCCTGTGCCTGGCACGGGATCCATGTTCCCATCCATGTCAAATGGGGGCAGTATAATATGCGTTTCCCTCATACCTGGATCATAGTTACTGGAATCGACCACGCCACTCGGTATCATCATCAGGTCATCGTTCCTCACCCTGGAGCCTACCATCATGTGGACAATCCTGTTCTCGGCCAGCACATTCCCGTTTTCGTCCTTTAAATTGGTTATCCCCCACAGGGTAACATAAGAAGTAAGTTTGGGCATTAGGTTGGTACCGATCCCGGTATTGCCGTGCATCAGTTTATTGAAGCCCACGCCACCATAAAACGTATGGTCACCTGCCCCATCAGGCTTATGGATAATCATTATTTTATCGATCATGAATTTATCGCCATTGGGCCTTTCAAAATTAATGTTCACGTAAGCAACGCTGTCCATTGATTGGGGCGAATCAACCGAATCCACGTCCACCACGCTTATTTCATAATTTCCGGCTGCAATACTGATGTTGTTTGAAAATGGGGTTGGGTCCATTGCCGGGTTCATAACTGCCGGCCCTGGCAAGATTTCATAAACCTTCGACCAATCTTTATTTGCATCCATCAACATAGGTTTTTCGAACATCATATGAAGGAAACCATGGTCGGTACCGGGAATGGGATCCATTTCACCAGCCATGTTCAAAGGGGGGAGAATCACATGCGTGTGCGCATTTCTGATATTGTATCCGAGCGGTCAACCACTACATTGGTATCCAGTTTCATTTCGTTGCGAACATTTGTGGCCACCATCATGTGGATAATCCTGTTGTAGGCAATTACCGTATCGGCATTTGCATCCTTTAAATCGGTCAATCCCCATAAGGTGATATAGGCCATCATTTTTGGCATCAGGCCGGTACCTATACCTGTTGCGCCATGCATTGACTTATTCAGTCCCACGCCGCCAAAAAATGTATGGTCGCCCGCTCCTTCGGGTTTATGGATAATCATTATTTTATCAATTTTATACTGCCTTCCATCATTGCCCATGAACAGGATATTCACACTTGTCACGGAGTCCTGCGAGTCCATTGAGTCTTCTGGATCAATGTCGGCCACCTCAATGCTAAACGAACCGCTCGACATATTAATACTGTCGGAAAACGGTGTTGGGTCCATCTCGGGGTTAATCACCGATGGGCCGGGCATTATTTCATAAACCAGTCCGTTGGCAGAACTCTCACTGGCACTAAATTCAACGATCCCCGGATAATCGGCCGAAGAATTTGCGGTTTGACCCATAATGTCATGGGAGTACATACTTATGGATAAAAAAAGTACCCACACATAAATAAAGTTTGATTTTGTTTTCATGAT
The DNA here is from genome assembly GCA_024278155.1 of Bacteroidota bacterium. GTDB lineage: Bacteria > Bacteroidota > Bacteroidia > Bacteroidales > JAADJA01 > JAADJA01. Next base: position 12,673 of record JAJRTT010000559.1, read on the forward strand.
GTTGTTGTTTGTTTGTAAATGAATTAAAGTTTAATTTCTTATAGCAATAGTTAGTATTTCTGAGTGCACACCCTTGATAACAGAAAAGATATAGTGTGTTTTCTTCGTTGACACCTGTTAAAAATCAGATAATCAAGTTGTAATTTGACAGTTAGTCGTGGGTTATTGCATAAACTTACAAACAAAAAAAATAGCGGCATAAATACCACTACTTTTCAAAATAGACCAAATTGCAGAAAACCCAAATGCAAGGGCGTCCACGCTCGGTTATTGACTTACAGGTTTCGTTTCCGGCAGCCCGATCCCCTTCTCACGCCACATTGTCGCCGGCCTGAGATATTTGTTTCGCCATAAACATCCTCCATTGTCCCCAAATAGGCATAAATATCTTTTTTGTCTTCAGTGCTTATGGATTCGAATGAAGGCATATAACAAGGCCCTGCATCCATGATATTTTCAAACTCATTTATCCCATGCCTTAGGTTAATCCCGCCAAGCACCATTGGCTGCATCCCCCACTCCCTTTTATCGGGCGGCTGTGGATCATCGGGTCTTGCCTTATGGCAACGGGAACAATTGGCCACAAAAAGCCGTTCCCCGTTTTGTTCCGGGGCAATTGCCGTTACCACGTCCGTTTCGGTTTTTTCTCCAAATAAAAATCCAACAAGGGCATCCCTTTCCGACTCTGACAAATGGGCAAACGAAGGCATATTGTTTCTCCCGGCCTGCAATAATTCGGAAACCTGCCCTTTATCAAAACGCTTGTACACAGAAAGCAGGGATGGGAATGCAGGTGGGTTCCCCTTCCGGTCGGTACCATGACAAACTGCACAGTTTTTCTGGAAAAGTTCCTAGCCGCTGAGGGTAATTTGGTCAACCGAATTCAATCCATTGTCACCTGGATTCGTCTTAAGCCCGGTAAAACTGTAGATAATCGGCAAACTAAGCCCAAGGATTAGAATAATTACAAATAGTTTTTTCATTTGACTTTTATTTTTGTTTTTTAAAACCGGTAAACGATTCGAAATAAGTTGTATTCCCGGCACTGCTCTCAAAGTCATATTTGCAGGCATTCCCCTGGACATCAAAACCACCGAAATGCCGATCGTTTGAATCGTGCTGGGTGTTCAGGTGGTTTGTCCAGGCATTCCACTGGTCTTCACCGCCCCAACAATTGTTGCCCATGCACCATCCATCATCCCATCCGGCAGCCTTGCTGTTGCAAAAATTATTGTTGTTGAGATTATGTCCATATTGGTCATAAAAATCCTGGCCGGTATAACAAACCATCAAGCTATCGTAGTTCTGGTACAACAACATTGTTATCGTAGTGTCAAACTGATCTGCAACACAGTGCATAGCAACCATCGAATCATTTTGCACCGAAACCGTAAGGCTGGCAGGGACAGTTTGGTTTGTTTGCGAATTTTTCAACTCACCCGTATAAGACCCTGTTACAGAACTTGCAAGGCTTTGATTATTGTTTTCCTGTATATCGTAGGTTTTCTTACAGGATACCACAAAGATGGCAGCCACGATAAATGACATTAAATAAATTCTCTTGATTGTTTTCATTACATAAATTTTAAAAATGCTCATTAAATATTTTTCAGGGCCAACTGGAATTTTCCAGAAACCGCATCGGCAATTTTTACGAGTTCTTCTTTTCCGAGCATGCCCATTAATGCTGAAGGGTCAACCATAACAACTTTGATTTTGCCATCCCCGATATCTTTTACCAATACCTTGCAAGGGAGGAAAAGCCCGATGTTTTCTTCAGCCTGTATGGTTTGCCAGGCATAAGCCGGATTGCAGACACCCAATATCTTATACGGGGGCAAGTCCACATCGTCCAGTTTCTCATTTAGTTTTGCGTCCATGTCAATTTCGGTAATAACACCAAAGCCTTGCTTTTTAAGTTCTGCCTTTGTTTTTTGGACAACTTCTTCAAAACTGCCTTTAACTGTTTTACTGAAATAATAGGTTTCTTTTTCTTGTGCCGATAAAACGTTCATTGTGAACAGCAATATCGCCAATACTGATAATGATTTCATTTTTTTCATGTTTTTAAATTTTAAGTTATTGTTGAATTTATCTTGAAAGAAAATTACTTTCCTTTCAAAACCCGTGTGGCATTTAGGATAGCGATCAAGGCAACGCCCATATCGCCAAAAACAGCTTCCCA
>JAJRTT010000050.1 GCA_024278155.1 Bacteroidota bacterium
ACTCAGGCAATTATTGGCCGAAGGAAAACCCTGGGACGATGAGATGCAAAAGCAAATTTCCCCATTAAAAAGTTAACAGCAGATGAAGAAAACCAAGATAGAATATACACACGGTAATTCTGTGGCCAGGATAATCCTCGATGATGGAAAAGGAAACATCCTTGATAAAACAATGATGCAGGAGTTGAACCATATTTTTGCAGAGTTCAGGGAAAAACCTGATATCAAGATTATTACTTTCGAAGGGGCCGGCACGCATTTTTCTTTTGGGGCAAGTGTGGAGGAACATACCAGGGACAACGTTAAGGAAATGCTTTCATCTTTTCACAAATTGTTTTACAATTTAATGGAACTCTCCATCCCTACCCTGGCGAAAATATCGGGCCAGTGCCTCGGGGGCGGAAATGAACTGGCATTGATCTGCAATTTTTTGTTTGCGGACAAAACAGCGTTTTTAGGCCAGCCCGAAATCCTCCTTGGGGTTTATGCCCCCCCCGCATCTATTCTTTTACCACTAAAAATTGGCTCGGCAAGGGCTGAGGAACTGCTATTGACAGGAAAAACAATTCCTGCAGAAAAAGCACTTGACATCGGTTTGCTTAATGGTGTTTTTGAAAACAAAGCCTCTCTTGAAGAAGGTTTGGACCGTTGGATAACAAAAAACATCTTAACCAAAAGTGCTCTATCGCTCCGATATGCCGTTAAGGCGTCCAGGGTGGTGTTCAACAATGTTTTGTCGGAAAAACTGGCTGAGCTCGAGTCACTCTTCCTCGAAGGGCTCATGGAGACACATGATGCAAATGAAGGAATCCATTCCTTTATGGAGAAAAGAAAACCTGTTTGGACCAACAAATAATCAACAGAAAAAAATTTAAACATACGCAAGGTTTTGGCCTTGCAAAAAACAAATCAGTATAAATGAAAAACGGAAAAACAATGTTTCCAAAAGCGAGAATCCCTTACGGTACATGGGGAAGCAGTTATTTTCCCGCCTGGCAGACATCAGCATTGGCCCAGGTCAATATTGGACAGTTTGCGGGAGAGGCAATGAATAAGGTTATGGGGATGAGGAAAGTTCCGATAAGGGAATTGGAATACCTCGTCATCGGATCAACCATACCCTGGCACTGGAAGTTCTGGAATGCACCAATGGTCGCCAGTTGCATGGGGCACCGCATTCCCGGTCATCACCTTGAACAGGCTTGTGCAACCGGCCTTCAGGCAATCATTCATGCTGCTTCAGAAGTTGAAGGAGGTTCATCCGATGTTGTGGGTGTACTTACTTTTGACCGTACAAGTGATTCCCCTGTCGGTGTTTTCCCTGAACGGCGCGCCCACAGGAGAACAGAGACGCTTGCCGATGTTTGGGATAATTTCGGGTTTGATCCGGCAACCGGCAATGCCATGTTAACCACTGCCGGCCTTGCCGCACGTAAGTACAAGATCGATCGCAAAGAAGTTGACGACATTTCATACTACAGGCACAAACAATATTTCGACACTAAAGAATCAGGATGGTTCGAAAACATCCTGGTCCCCTTTGAAATCCTTAATGTACAGGGCAAATTACTGGGGGTTATCGATGAGGATACCGGCGTGAGGAAAATAAGCCGTTCGGAACTTAACGGCATGCGCGAACTTGACACCTGTATCACCCCCGGCACACAAACCCATGCTGCAGATGGAATGGCCACATTACTGGTTACAGGGATCGACAAGGCCAATGAACTAAGTTCAAGGCCGGAGATCGACATTCAGTTTGTCGGCAAAACAGAACTTCGCACCGGCCCAAGCTATATGCCCGAAGCTCCTGCGTTTGCGGTAAAAAAACTTCTGGGCCGTACCGGCCTGACCATGGATGATATGGCGGTTGTTAAAAACCATAACCCCTTTGCGGTGAATGATGCCATATTTGGTAAAGTGATGAATTATGACTGGCATAAAATGAACAATACCGGAAGTTCACTGGTATGGGGCCATCCGCAAGGGCCAACGCTCACACGCATCGTAATTGAAGCCCTGGAAGAAGCAGTTTCAATCGGAGGGGGATATGTGCTCGTATTTGGATGCGCAGCAGGTGATGTAGGTATTGCAGCAATTTTTAAAGTAACTGATGGAGGGAAAAAGTGATGATAAAATCAATGAGACAATCAACGCTACAAACACTGGGACTTGGAAATGTCCTTGAAATATTTCAAAATGGAAAGATGCCGGTTGATGCCGGCAACCTTATTGACCGGGTATTTGGTGAAGCCGGCAACAGGGGTGCACTCGTTATATCCGGGGCCAACGGAATTGTTGGTGCAGGTAAAGCCATGCAGTTTGGCTCAAGGCTCGAACCTTTTGGTGTACCTATTGTCGGATTGGACTTTCCTGGCACAGCAGATGGAATTGGCAAACAATACCCCGGATTGAAAGATGCATTTGGGCCGGAAACCGCTCAAAGAATAATGGCAAATATCATACGGCTGAATTACAACGGTTCCAGCCTGCCCGCTGAACTAAATGATTTGCAGCCACGGTTCCTGCTGGAAGCTATTCCTGAAATCCTCGATGTAAAAAAAGCCCATTACAGGCTTTTTCGCAAAAGTTTCCCCGAAATCGAAATACGTTCGGTAACATCCGGCTTTCCTGCTTCAGAGCTGGGTGTGGGCATCGCCCATCCGGCTTTTCCCCATCAGGTAAACAAGGTTTGGGAAATCGTTGAAGACAAGCCTTCTGATATTACCAAACTTCTGTGGTCGCTGGGACTCATCCCCGTTCCGGTAAGCGACCACTGGTCATTCGTACTTGATGTCCTTTTTTGCGGTATCACCCTTGCAGGCCTCAGGTATCATGAGGCCACCAATATGCCCTTTTGGAAAATCGACAAATATATACGTAAATTTGTTGGTGCAAACCCTTTCAGGGCACATGATGTCATTGGGGCAAAAGGTGCCAGTTTCCTTACATGGTCATGTCTTCACCATTTAGGAAATACGTATGGCGAAGTATTTATACCAACCATTGACCTTACTGAACACAAGGACAGTGGCCAGAACTGGTATCCGCCCGATCATTTCAGGCCTCTTGTAAACTGGAAGCTTGGTGATCAAGAGTCTGACGATTTACTGAACTGGGTACTTGGATCTTTGTTCCAGATGACAAGCTTGCTGCTCCACGAGAATAGGGGCCATCTGTCACACATCAATGCCATTGGCGAGCTGTGTGCCCAGTTCCGGAGTGGCATAATTGCCACAATACGTAATACTGGCGCTGAAAGGGTAATTCAAAGGGTAGAAGCCTATCATAATCTGCACCCTGAAGCTGCCGCTACGGCCTGGCATCCTGAAGTGTTTGAGAACATAGGTGATCCTGAATGGCAGCAACTGTACGTAAATGCTGAACACAATGGCAAAACGGGGGTAATCACAATCAATCGCGAAAGCTATAACAACGATGTTGACAGTGAACTTAACAGGGCAATAAATTGGCTCAAATCGGAAAACATACAAAATGTAATTGTTACCGGGGATTTTCATTTGGCCACACAAATGGTTGGCGCAGATACAAATGAATTTTTTCCCGCCCTCGACAACAAGGATGAAGGCGAACGGATAGCAAGGACTTGGTCGTCAACTGTACGCAGGTTACACAACGAGTTTAAGGTTTCTGTAGGCTACATTAATGGAAAGCGGTGCATGGGTGGGTTTTTGGAACTTATGATACATTGCCATTACCTGGTCACTACCGATGATGTGAAACTGGGCATGCCAGAAGTTACCCTGCCCGTTGTCCCTGGAATGGAAGGCTGTCACTGGCCATTCAGGAAAACCAAAGCAGAATACCGACCTAAATTACTGAGGTTCCTGTTGCTTGGGAAACAAATAAAAGCAAAAGACACAAAAGGCTGGCTTACTGATTTCACGGGAACACAGGAAGAAGCACTGAAAATGGCCTGGGAACTTGCAAACAACGAAACCCGGGAAATACCATTACGGAAAGTTGACCAAAATGCTTTAGCCGGAATCGATACAGATATTATCCTTCCCGATCCCGACAACCCCGGCATGGAGGCTGCCCGTAAAGCCATCATGGATACAATTCAGGGGTCATGCGGTGTTTCCTTATCAGATGCCCTCTTGGTACAAAGCCGGCATTCAGCAGGTTTTATGATTTCGAAGTACTGCAAAGCGGGAATGATCGGATCAGCCTTTAAGCAGGTGATGAATGCTTGAAATATACCAAAAGAAATCAGGTTTCCGTGTTTTTATCGGCGAACAGACTAAAAAGGAATCCTGATTTCTTTAGCTCCAACTTTGCCGGAAGTCATCGTAAGCAGGGTATTAACTACT
>JAJRTT010000560.1 GCA_024278155.1 Bacteroidota bacterium
CCGTTATCGCTTATTATTATGTGAACCGTGTTTTGGGCCTGGCTTATTTTTACCGAAATAAAGGCCTTTGCATCATTGGGCAAAGGTGCAATGCCATGCCAAATGGCATTTTCGAGCAAGGGCTGTATTATCATCGACGGGACACCAATATCCACGTTTTCCATGTTTTCACCAATGGAAACCCTGTAATCGAATTTTCCCGAAAGGCGCGTTTTTTCGAGCGACAAATAGAGTTCGATGGTTTTCAGCTCTTCGGAAAGGGAGACCCTGTTGTGTTTCGATAATTCCAGTATCCGGCGCAACAATGCCGAGAAGTCAACAATGAACCTTGAGGCGACCCCGGTTTTTTTATTGAGGATAATGTCCTGTATCGAATTGAGGGAGTTGAAAATAAAGTGGGGGTTCATTTGCGAGCGCAATGCCCTTTGTTCCGAAACCAGTACCCTTCTTTTGAGCTCGTCCCGTTTTTTCTGCCGATGGAGGATGAACAGGAAAAACAGGATGACCATTGCCAAGAGTGTCAAAACGGAAATCGCCCTGAACCAAAGTGTTTCGGTGAAATGTCTTTCGATGGCAAAATCAAATTGATAGGTGTTGCCCCATTGCCCATTGGCATTTTCCACTTTTAATTCAAAAGAGTAATCGCCAAAAGGGAGGTCGTCGAAATGGATGGCTTTTCCTTTGGTTTGCCTGTAGTTGTTTTCCATTCCCTTTAGTTTGAAATGGAACGTGGTTTTCTTGGGGTCGTAATGGTCGATGGCCGTATAATAAAACGCAATGTTGTTTTGTGAGCATGCCAGTTTTGGCCTGCTGTCCTTAAAAACGGTATCTGAGCCGTTCACCGTTATTTTCTCAACAATCAATACAGGTGCTGCCCTGTGTTTGTTGAGCATGTTGGGGTCGAGCGAAACCAATCCTTTTGTGGTCGCAAGCCAAAGGAAGCCGTCATGGTACAGCAGGTCGTTTATCTCATTTGATGGCAGTCCGTCCCAAATGGAGTACGAATTGATTTGCATTTTGCCCCCACCGGACAGCAGTACCTTGCTCAAGCCCTTGTTGGTGCCTATCCAGATCACCGAATCGTTCATTTGCAATACGGTCTTTATCCTGTTGCTGCCCAAGCCATCGTTTACGGAAACGGATTTGCTTTCCCCGTCCCGCTCTATTACCAATCCATTGTCGAAGGTGCCGATCCAAATATCCCCGTTTATCAGGTTGAGTGTCGAGATACGGGTCGTTAATATGGGGTTTTCGTGTTTGCGTTTTTCGTATTTTCCGTCTTTGAAAACATAAAGTCCGTTGACGGTGCCAAGCAACAGGGATGAATCCGGTAGTTCCAGGACACAAAAGGTTTTTACATGGAACGAATCTTCTATTGAAGCGTAAATCAAACGGGATCCTTTATAAGCTTGTATCCCCCCTTTGTTACAAACAATAACCTCGTTTTTTGCTGTTTTGTAAAGGGAGTAGCCATAATAAAGAAAATATGTCAAGATTTCATTGTCTTTTGATCTTGCATACCGGTTTTTTTTATTGATGTATTTATAAAGGTTTCCGGCAACATACAATTCGTTTGCAGAAATGGGGTAGATTGCATTGAAATTGTTTATTGGTTCACTTATAAAATCGAGTGGCTCTATATTCTCAAGTTCGTTCCTTTGTAAGGTGCCCCTATATAATCCTTTTCTCGTTGTTGAAAAGAACAGATTTTCCTTATAGTTATTTATTGACAATACATTGGAATTCCTTAAAGCGTCATTGTTATTTGCATTGAAGTAAATAGAGGGCACAAAATAAACACCATTTTCAGTTGTCGTAAACCAATAATCCCCATCTTGCGATTGGATTACTTTCGAAACTGTACTGTTTTGAAGAAATGATTTTAAAATACTATCCTTTTTGAATGAGCTGAAATAATGGGTCCCATTGAACTTTTCGTTAACCCATATACCTCCTTTTGCATCACAATACAAACCAGTGATTTCATTGTCAAAATACTTCTCCTTTATTATCTTCCCATTATGTATCAAAAACAAGCTTAAGCCAAAAGATACATAAATGTCTTCATTGTTTCTGCAATAGGAAAGGTGATGCTCGGTCCTCGATGCTTTCATCTTAATTGTGAGTGTGTCATGAAGATTTGAAATATTGTGTTTTTGTACAATCTCATTTTCATTGAACGATGAATACCAACCAATGATTTTATTTTCCGATTCAATGATTTTTATCTCAACAGAATTATTTTGCTTATCTGAAACAGATTTTTTCTCTAACACATCATTATTTGAAATTGTTACATATCCTCCAAAAAACGTGGGGAGTAGTAGGTTCTCCAAACTGTCAATGTAGATATCCGTAAAAAACCCGGCACCGAGTGCTTTTAATTCAGGGTTGAGTGGATGTGGGTGTATTTTAAGGTTTTCGTAATAACTGATAGGGCCCAGATAGGACAAAAACCAGATACGCCCAAACCGGTCCTCGTATATCCTTAAGGTCGAATTGGTAGGCAGCCCTTCCGTTACGGTGAATTCCTTGAAATCGTTTCCGTCGAAACGCGCCACGCCGTTTTCGGTCGCTATCCATACAAAACCTTTGCTGTCTTCCATTATATCGTAAACCTTTGAGCTTGGCAAGCCGTTATTTGCCGTGTAATTAATGAAAAACGAAAATTCATCCGAAAGGGCATTTTCGGGCAGGGAAACCAATCCAGAACAAAAGAATGCAACCAATACTGCAAACCGTGTATTTGTAAAAACTTTCATGAAAGGGGCGGCGTTAAACAAAACAAGGGTAAGCTACTTGCATCGCACCGCTACGACCGCCTACCCTTGCTACCTTCCGGTCCTGGGGGAGTTCAGCGGGAGCTGGTCGTACAAGACTTACCCTCGGCGGCAAAAGTACAAATATTCATTTCATGTTTGCAACATAATTTTTTTTATTTTTGCCAATATATAATCAATAAAAAATCAAAAAAATGGAAAATCAACCTTACCCTGCCTCAAAACATGCCCTTGTTTATGGTGCATACGTTACCGCTGCCCTGATCGTGCTCAGCCTGGCATTTTATGTCCTTGATCTGTACGGGCAGACCTGGACCGGGTACATTAGTTATGCCGTATTGCTTATCGGTGTGGTCATTGCCTCCTATCATTATCGCGATAATCATTTGGGAGGTTTTATTACTTACGGACAAAGTTTTATGACCGGGTTTCTGACTGCCTTGTTTGCAGCAATCGGAGTTGGGATCTTTTCATATATTTTCATGTCGCTGATGCCACCTGAGTTTACACAGAATATCTTGGACCAGGCAGAAGAAAAAATGCTCGAAAACAACCCGGAACTTACCGATGAGCAAATTGACATGGCAATGAACATGACCAAGAAGTTTATGAACCCGGGCATGATGGCCGGAATGGCTTTTTTGGCCTATACCTTCTTTGGTGTGATTTTCTCATTATTGGCTTCAATTTTTATTAAAAGGGAAGATGATTCAATGGGAGTTGAAGCTTAGGCAAATAAACTTTTTGGGGTCGAAGTGGGTTCGTTTGCCGGCGACCCGGAAGCTTGGAATTTGGTTACGGGTCAAAGGTTAAAAGCTATGGGTTACAAGTTAAGGGTTGAGCATTATATAAAAGGCATAACCTATCAACGAATCCACGCATAACGCATAACTTTTGACACATAACCCATTAATGCATAACTTTTAACACATAACACATAACCCATTAAACCATAAAACAGAAAAATGGATGTATCAATCGTAGTCCCCTTGTTCAATGAAGAGGAATCCTTGCCGGAGCTTACTGCCTGGATCGAAAAGGTTGTGACCAAGGCCGGGCTTTCGTGGGAAGTTGTCCTTATCGATGATGGGAGCAGGGACAGTTCCTGGGAAGTCGTGGAAAAGCTGTCGGCAGAAAACCCAGCCATCAAAGGGATAAGGTTCCGTAGGAATTATGGGAAATCGGCTGCCTTGAACGTGGGTTTTGGGCTTACAAAAGGCGATGTGGTCATTACCATGGATGCCGATTTACAGGACAGTCCCGATGAAATCCCTGAATTATATAAAATGATAAAGGAGGAGGGTTACGACCTTGTTTCCGGTTGGAAAAAAAAACGCCACGATCCCATTGGCAAAACAATCCCGTCCAAATTTTTCAATTATACGACCCGCAAACTTTCGGGCATAAAGCTGCATGATTTTAATTGTGGGCTGAAAGCCTATAAAAGCGATGTGGTGAAAAACATTGAGGTATATGGCGAAATGCACCGTTATATCCCAGTGATTGCAAAGTGGGCAGGATTTAACAAAATAGGTGAAAAGGTTGTCCGTCACCGCGAACGGCAATATGGTGTGAGCAAATTTGGGATGGAAAGGATCATAAAGGGTTACCTCGATTTGTTGTCCATTACCTTTATTTCAAAATTCGGGAAACGTCCCATGCACCTTTTTGGGGCCATGGGGACTTTGTTGTTTCTTATCGGCTTTGCCATTGGCATTTACCTTGCCATTGCCAAATATTTTTTCATGGTGTATAAAATGACCGATCGTCCTTTGTTTTATTTCGGGCTGCTGGCCATGATATTAGGGACACAATTGTTCCTCACCGGTTTCCTGGCCGAAATGCTTTCCCGGAGTTCCCCTGACCGCAATGTTTACCATGTGGAAAAGGAAATCGGGGTTTGAAAACCTTTTGGAAAACCTTTCGGGTTAAGGAAGGCAAGGGCGTTGGTGACCCAGAAGGTTGAAACAAAGCAGAATTAAAAACCTTTCAGTGTTGAGGCCGGCTTATTACGTGGGCAACCTGAAAGAGTTGGAGTAGGAGCAGTATTGCCTGAATCTAAATGTACTAAATGTCAACAAAAAGGAAAATAGTTATAATTGGTTCGGCTTATCCATTGCGGGGTGGAGGGATTTCAACTTTTAATGAGCGTCTTGCGAGAGCGTACATGGATAAAGGCGATGATGTTGTAATCTATACATTTAGTCTGCAATATCCTTCTTTTTTGTTTCCCGGGACCACTCAATATTCAAAGGAACCTCCTCCTGAAGGCCTTGACATCAAGGTCAGGATAAATTCAATAAACCCATTTAACTGGTTGAAGGTTGGAAAGGAGATTAAAAGGCTCAAACCTGATTTGGTGGTTGTCAGATTTTGGATACCATTTATGGGCCCTTGTCTTGGAAAAATTTCCAGGGTAATTCGTAAGAGTGGAGCGAAAGTGGTTGCCATTGTGGATAATATTGTCCCTCATGAACATAAACCGGGCGACAGGTTGCTCTCAAAATATTTTGTTAACAGTGTTGACTGTTTTGTGACAATGTCGAAATCGGTTTTAACCGATCTTGAATTATTTGATAAGGATAAGCCTAAAAAACTGACAGTTCACCCTTTGTATGATAATTTTGGGAAAGTGATTTCGCAGGAAACCGCACTTCAAAAGCTGAATCTAAGCAATGAATTCAAGTATCTTCTTTTCTTTGGTTTTATCAGGGAATACAAAGGGCTTGATTTATTGCTGAAGGCTTTTGCTGATAAACGCCTAAGGCGCTTTTCATTGAAGTTGATGGTTGTTGGCGAGTTTTATATCGATGAAAAACCATACTTGCAAATGATCGAAGACCTCGGAATAGGTGATGATGTTATAATGCACAATAAATTTGTCCCCAATACGGAAGTGGTGAACCATTTTTGCGCATCAAGTCTGGTGGTTCAACCATATAAGGGTGCAACCCAAAGTGGGATAACACAAATTGCCTATCATTTTGAGCGGCCTATTATCACTACGAATGTGGGCGGGCTATCGGAAATCGTGATTCATGGACGGGATGGTTATGTGGTGGAACCGGATTCAAAGCAGATAGCTGATGCTATTTTTGCCTTTTTTGACGAACAAAAGGAAAGTGGTTTTTCGAATAATGTAAGAGAAGATAAAAAACGTTTTTCGTGGGACAAAATGTTGGTTGCAGTAGAAGAAGTTTGTGATTCCTGATTTTTTTGTACTTTTACAAGATTGTAAATTAATCGGACTTTTATTTCTAAACCATATAAAGTTATCTGTTATGAAAAAGAAACTTTCCGTATTAACCGTTTTAGTTTTCCTTTCAATATTTGGTGTCAACAGCTTTAGTCAACAAACCATTGTCCTCAAACCTGGGCCAACGGAAGGTAAAGATGCAAGGGTATGGTCTATTTACCCGAATTTGATATCGGGCGACTACCCGTACATGAAAGCCAACGCATGGACATGGGGCGGTCAATTTGGGGTTGAACGGAGCTTTATTGAGTTTGACTTGGATTCGGTTCCCCCAAACGTGGAGATCACTTCAGCTTACTTGTCGTTTTTTTATCATTTCCTTGGAGGTAATATCGAACAAACCCATTCCGGTGATAATTTCAGCCTGATCCAAAGGATTGTTACTCCCTGGGATGAATCGGGAACAAATTGGAACAATCAACCCGGGGCAACTTCGGAGAATGAAGTGGTTGTCCCCCCCAGTACCGGGCCCCAGCAGGATTTCCTGGATATTGATGTAACGGATTTAGTAATTGATATGCTTAATGATCCCGAAAATAGTTACGGGTTTCTTTTTCGGATTTTAAATGAAGAAGAGTACCGTAGGTTAGCCTTTGCATCGAGTGATCATCCCGATCCGGAAAAGTGGCCCATGCTTGTAATTAATTATGATTGTGATATGCCTGTGGCTGATTTTGATTTTAATGTGGGATCAGGTTTCGTACAGTTTAACGATTTGTCCCTGAATGCAACATCCTGGTATTGGGACTTTGGGGATGGCTATTTTTCAAGTTTGCAAAACCCAATACATACTTATTCATCTTCAGGTCTATATAGCGTTTGCCTTACTGTGGAAAATGATTGTGGAACCGATATGATATGTGATACAGTTCGTCCGGTAATCGTTTCAATAAATTCAAGTTATTCAGAAAGCGAAATTGAAATTTCCCC
>JAJRTT010000561.1 GCA_024278155.1 Bacteroidota bacterium
CCTGATTGTCGTTTCATTCATGGGGCAATCGAATATTAACAACGAAACCTATAAGCCGGAAAACCGCAAACTTTCAAAGTTTTTCCAAAAGGGGCATCGTACAGGTGAAGTGGCAGACCTTAACCATCAATTGAAACCAAAATCATCAAACTTTTCAATTACCACAAAGCAAAAACTCGATAGCCTGATCTATAAGGGTAATGGCGAGGACACAAATACCTTTAAAGATGAATTTACATACAATTCCACTGGAAAAGCGACAAGCAATATTGGGTATTACGCTTTTACTGGAACGTATGGGTGGATCCCTTCTTATAAATTCGAGTATTTATATGATTCGGATAATATGCAAGTGGGTGAGGTGGATTATGATTTCGATGAGCTTACGAACCAATGGTTCCAAACCTGGAAAAACGCTTATGAAAATGATGAAAACGGAAACAGGACCATGGATATATCTTTTAACTGGGACGAGGATTTGGAACAATGGGAGTTTATGAATAAGAGGGAATACGCATATAATTCAAACTTCAACCTTGAATTATCTTCGTATTATACCTGGAATTTTGAAGTGGGCCAATGGTATTATGCTTCAAAAGTTGAATATACCTATGACGGGAACGGGGTTCTCATGCTCATGCTTTCATCCCACTGGGACAATGATGCTTCACAATGGCTAAGCGATTATAAAAATGAGTTCACCTATGATGATTCGGGCAAATTGTTAAAAGACCTTAAGTATAAGTTGAATCCCCAATCGGGGGAATGGGAGTTTAACCACAAACAGGATTATGAATACAATACCAACGATAAATTGGTAAGTGTCTCGTATTTTAACTGGGGTGAAACGGCAAATGACTGGGTAGGTAGTTACAAGGAAGAATATGTTTATGATGCAGACGGGAACGTTGCCGAATTTTATGAACATGACTGGAACGAGAACAGCGGACAATGGGAGTATGATTATAAAAGCAGTTTGGTTTTCGACAATTCCTATGCTTATGAGGATTTGCTATTGCCGTTTGAATTTGATGCAGAAATGCAGGAAGAGGGGGTTAACTTATTCAACCATATGGTTACGGAGGCGGTTTCGAGCCAATACAATGGCAGTTCGTGGGACATTGATGAAACAACCAACCTCTATTATTCCTCTATCGAACTTGGTATCGGTGAGAACCGTCTGATTGCTTCCACGGTTTATCCAAATCCGGCCAACGATTATGTAAGTTTTAGATTGGATGAAGGCCCTCGAAAAATGCAGGTGGAAATCTTCGATATGTTTGGAAAAACAGTTTTGAGCCAGGAAATATTAAACGGTGGACAAGTACCGGTTCAGCAATTGAATCCCGCTTTGTATATTTATCGCTTGATGGATGGGGACAGGGTTTTCAGTACGGGGAAACTGAGTGTCCGCTAAGGCCTGAAAGCATATTTTTAGAGAATCTGTTGATTTGTCATGTTTTTTGCCATGGAATAAATTTTGAAAAGGGGCGAATCAAGTTGTGATATTTCAAAAAAAGATTCTATGAGCAAGTTCAATGAGATAATCAATGGCGACAAACCCGTATTGATTGATTTTTCAGCGGAATGGTGCCAGCCCTGTAAAATGATGGGGCCGATTTTGAAACAGGTGGCTTCCGAAATGGGCGACAAAGTACGCATCCTGAAAGTGGATGTTGACCGGAACCCTGCCATTGCGCAAAAATGGGCAATCAGCGGTGTTCCCACATTGATGGTTTTCAAAAATGGCAAGCAATTGTTCAGGCAATCGGGAGTGATACAGGCCGGGCAGATCGTGCAATTGTTGAATGGGTTTTTGTAGGTGTTATTCCTTCACCCCAAAAGCCAAATCCCCTGCATCGCCCAATCCGGGGACGATGTAAGCCTTTGCGGTCAACTCTGTGTCCACGGCGGCGACCCATAATGTGAATTTCCTTGAAGGGAGTTGTTTCTTTAGGTGCTCGATCCCCTCCAGGCTTGCCACTGCCACTACCAAATGGACATGCTTTGGTTTCCCGTAATGTTGCAGCTCCTTGTATGTGGCCACAATTGAGGCGCCCGTTGCCAGCATGGGATCGGCGAGGATGACCGTCTTTCCCGTGAGGTCGGGGCTGGAAACATAATCTATTTTTATGGTGAATTTATTGTTTTTCCCCACTTTGCGGTAAGCGGAAACAAAGGCACTCTCCGATTTGTCAAAAACATGCAACAGCCCGGAGTGGAGCGGAAGGCCGGCACGGAGGATCGGGATCAACACCGGATAATCTTTCAAGACAGGCACATTGGCCAAGCCAAGGGGCGTTGTTGTTTCCCGGGTTTCATATTTCAGGGCCTTGCTGATTTCATAGCCGAAAATTTCCCCGAGGCGTTCCAGGTTCTTGCGGAAGCGCATACTGTCTTTTTGAATTTCAACATCCCTTAATTCAGCGATATACTGATTGAGGATCGAATCTCCTTCGGTGAGCTTTTTAATCATGCGAACTATGTAAAATGGTGATTTTTTTTGACGGATAAAAGTAGGTAAAAAAATAATTGGCGAACAAGATTATTTTGCAAGAGGAAAGGCCAATCCTTTATTTCCTGAATTTCTTTGCCAACTTCACACCGAGACGGACTATTCCCGGCAGATTGTTTATTTGCAGATGTGGATAAAAACATTCCTCAGAACCAAAGCTTTTGTAAAACCGGGCCAGGTCAGGGTCGTTCGAGCCTTCAAAATCAAGGGTGACATGTTGTTCCGCATGTTCGCGTATAAAAGTATCGATGAGGAAAGGCATGGCTCCTTTTTCCCTGCCCGTTGCCGAAAGGCCGGAAAACAGGAAAATCATTTTCTTTTTGTTTTTCAGGAAAATGGCACCTGCACACAATTCGTTTTCCGAGGTGTAAACCGCATAAGTCTGGATAAGCCCTTTGTAAATCCCCTGATAGGAAATCCGTTGCAGTTGATGGTAGTGTCCCTCGCTTAGCGAATGGATGTCACGCCCCCGGTTATTGCGGAAAAGGGAAATAATCTCTTCGGGTTTTGTGCTTTTCAAAATGCTCAAACCTGCTTTCGATGCTTTTTTGATGTTTCGTTTCAGGTTGGTTGAATAATCCTTGAAAATGCCATCGTAGGGTTTGATCAGATCGAGTTCATGGTTTTTCCATAAATCAAATTGAAATTTCCCCGGATCGACTTTGTTAAAAGTATTGAGGTTGATCTCTGCGAATTTGTATTTCCCGGGAATGGCAGTTACAAAGCTTTCAACCACCTTTTCTGAAAGGAGGTTTTTCGAAAAAACGCCCAATTGCTGGGTAAAAGCCGGTTGGTATAAATACCTGATCCCCCATTTTTTCCCATGAACCAAAGGGAACACACTTTCGTAATCGTTTTCGATCAATGCTTCCCAACCTTCAGCAAGCGTATCAAGATACCACGAACAGGCATAGACCATCCCGTTAAAAGCGCCCTGGATACAGGCGTCCCATTTCTTGCGGTCAATTTCTTCGTTGGTCAGGTATTTTATCATTGGGGTTGAAGGTTGTGCGTTAAAAGGTTGAAAGTTACGTGTTGTGCGTTAATGGTTATGTGTTGAAAAGTTCAAAGTTAAGTGTTAAAGGGATTAAGGTATGTGATTATCCGCTAAGGTAAGTTGTTCCTGTCGTTAAAGAAATATCTGAGTAAGCGAACATTTGACTTTTAACTCCTAACACAATTTTTTTTCTTTTTTTTTAAGAATCCAATTTCTACATTGTTTTTCTAAACATCCGGTAAGGCCTCCTTTATCATCTCTTCATACACCTCCTGCCAACCTTTCCATCTCCCTCCGTCCCCAAGTGATTCGTTGTGCCATAGCGAAATAAAAGTCCCGTTTACTGCCTTAACTTCCTTTATCAGTTCTTTGATGTATTCCATTGCTTTTTCGGGTTCAAGGCCCATATAGTCGCGCAATGTCCCTTACATTATGGTAAAAGGGTGGATGCGCAAATGGGTTTCGATATCGAGGTCCAGGTCATAAAAATTAAAGGGGGAACAAATGCCCGCCCTGAACCCGGGCTGCCCTGCAAAGCCCATGGAATAATCATCGGTTATGTCGAGGTTGATAAGGTTGCGGTAGGTTGTGGGCATCAGCAACTTTAAGAAATGCTGGCGGCTCTTGGTGATTTCACGGTTAAGCACTTTCGACAGGCTTTCCACCTCTTTCCTTAATTTTTTCGGGTTTTCGTGCGAGCCATAGGATGGGTGGATCCCCACGCTGGCATAATCGGCAATTGATTTTACAAGGGTTTGAAACTGTCGGTTTTGCACCGGGATATTTTTGTCGTTAAAACCATATTCCGCAAAAAGGATAAAGTATATGGGCTTGAGCTTGTGTTTCTTCTGCAAATTGAATTGATAGGTGAACGTATCGAAAGGGTCTTTCTTAAAACCGCCCAAAACCCTCAACCGATCTGCCACATTCCTGAAATCAAGGTGCAGGGCTGCGTTGAACAATCCTCCAAGGATCCTAAAGAAACCTTTGTGCTTGTATGCCCAGGCGGCGTCAATATCAATTGTCGGCACAAACTTATACTTTGTCCCGGGAAATCGAAAGCCGGGATATTTTTCCATTAACAACTTCCCAATATAAAGTGCCCATTGGTTTACAAGGGGTTTTTGCAGAAACCCGCTTTTGTGGGCCAGGCTTTCCTCAACGCTGTATCGTCCGTATTTATCCTTTCGGTAAGGGAGATATTCTTCGTAACGCGAAACAAGATAAAATGCGGCTGCAAAAGGATCGAACCCCAGTGCAGAAGCTTTGTTGTAAACCGGGAAAAAAGCCTTGGAGCCATTAAAGTCAATCAGGGAAATTTGCTGGCTTGCAATCCCCCTTTCAAACAAAATATTCCCCGAAGCAAAAAACAGTTCATCGTTGATCTGGGTTTTCCCATAACTGAACTTTGTCCCTTCAAAAGCTTCAAAGTCTTCCGTTTTGGAAGTAATTTCAAAATCAACATTCAATAAATCTTTAAAAAAGAGATTGAAGATGAATCTTATGCGGTTGGTTGTTTTATGTGTGTGTATTTGTATCAATTTTTTTGTTTTTCTGCTTTAAAGAGCCAAGATTCCAAGAACCAAGAACCAAGATTATTAGGGCCAAGATTCCAAGAACCAAGAGCCAAGATTATTAGGGCAAAGATTACAAGGGCCGAGATTGAATTAATCCATTATTCAGATATCCGATTATTCCACTATTCCATCCTCACTATTGTCCTTTTTATTATCCTTTATATCTTCAGGGGC
>JAJRTT010000051.1 GCA_024278155.1 Bacteroidota bacterium
CGTATATCACATTGGAGGTGCCGTAATAATAAAAGTTCATGTCACCGTGTTCGATACAGGAGAAACCGCCCCATAAGGTCTGTCCACCGCTTAGGTTGTTTTCGTGCACATAAAACATCAGGTAGTCGCGGTTGTTGTCATTGTTCGTTGCATCATTGGGGTTCAGGAATGCACTTGAATAGTTTGCGTTGATATCGGTCAAAGTGACCGGATCGGTGTAAAGGATGGTCTGTGATTCGTCGATGTGCAAATATCGCCTTGTGTTGATAATGTCTCGCAAGGTATCGGCCGCATCATATGGCAAGGGTTGGTTGCATTTCCCAAGATTATCGCCATATCTCCAGTCGTTGCCTTCCTCAAAAGGTGGAAAATCCGGGTCGGGCCCAAGCCCTGTTTTGCCCACAACGGTGGTGCTCACAAGCTCAATGCTTTGGCCATTGTTGCTTTTTATGTCGATAAAGGTAAACTTGTTTGCTTTTTCGTTAAAAGGGGCATCGCCCCGTATTGCGTTGGCACCGGCCTCTATTTGCGAATAAGCATATACCAGGTCGTCAAGGCTGACCAAGCCGCCCGAAACCGGAAGGGGGGTAAATGCGGAATCCACGTAAAAGGCATCGTATGTGCCATCAGGCACGGAGTTTTCGTAGTTGAAGCCCGCCGTCAGGTACCACAGGGCACTGTCGGGGGCCATTTCCCCCCCACTTTTGTACATGGGGTTTTCCTTGAGGTAATTTACTTTTTCGAGGAAACCGGTTACCTTCCCAAATACTGTTTTGGCCTCTTCGTTTTGGGTTGGTTTTGTTTGTTCAAGGTTTACCTGCTTGGTGCAGGAATTGAAACCTACGGCTGCCATCATAAGGCCCGCAGCGATAAAAATACCAAAAATTGTTTTTTCTTCATGTTTTTAAGTTTTAAAATTAACTGTTTTATTTGATAGATTGGGCAATTTGCCCGTTTTTTTTTGCTTCTGCCCATTTTCCCCGGCAAGTTTCGCCCGTGGGCAAACCATACCCAAGGGGCAAAATGCCTTTTTCTTTGTTCCTACCTATATGTTCGACCTGTGGGGATTGGACACCCCGGAAATTTGGAAATCGTTTGCAAACATAATAAATCAAAAGGCCTTTGTCAAATGCGGTTTTCTTCGATATGTTGTTTTTTGTGTATTTTTGAAATCGGGGGGGTGATTATCAGTTGGTTATTTGCTTTGTTTGGAATAGCTATAAATTACAAGAAACAAGTTAACGGCAGGGTTCTTCAAGTTAACGGTAAGGTATGAAAAGCCATAACAGTTTTTTACGGTCATGGAATTGCCATATCTTGGCGATTTTTGAATTTGTTGCGCAAGCTGTTTTTTTGTTATTACTTTCGCAGAAAAGTTTAATAAGGAGAGTAGATGTTAATTGTCCACCGCCCACATACCGATCCCTGGTTCAATATTGCCGCTGAGGAACATTTTTTGAAAAACTTTCAGGAAGATATTTTTATGTTATGGCAAAATGAAGCTTCCATCATTGTCGGCAAGCACCAGAACACATTGGCCGAGATCAATTATCAATATGTGAAGGGGAAAGGGGTACCTGTTATCCGTCGTATTTCGGGCGGGGGAACGGTTTTCCACGATCTGGGCAACCTCAATTTCACGTTTATCAGGAATGGGGAAAAAGGAAAATTGGTTGATTTCCGAAAATTCACAGATCCCATATTAGCTGTTTTAAATGAGATGGGCGTTCCTGCTGTTTTTGAAGGGAAAAATGATTTACGTGTCAAGGGCCTGAAAATTTCGGGGAATGCCGAACATGTTTTCAAGAACCGGGTTTTGCACCATGGCACTTTGTTGTTTTCTTCCGAATTAACGGATTTAGGAAAAGCCCTGAAAACAAAACCGGACAGGTTTACCGACAAGGCCGTGAAATCAAACAGGGGCATTGTGGCCAATATCTGTGATTTTCTGGAGAAACCAATGGAAATAGAGGAATTCAGGAACAGGATCATAAAATACATTTATAAAGAGAATAATTCCGGTTTTTACAAAATGACAGCGGAAGATATTTGGGAGATAGAGAAATTAAAGGCTGAAAAATATACAAGTTGGAAATGGAATTTTGGCTATTCCCCCAACTATTCGTTTTCGGGTTTTATTCCGGTCAATAATGGGAAAACCGGGTTTTCCCTTCATGTGAAAAAGGGGCTTGTTTCCGGTTTGAATATTTTGAATGATAAACCTGGGAATAAGTTGATAGAACTAATAAACAAACAAATAAAAGGCAGTCCCCATGAAGAATCTTCTATCAGGGACTGCCTGGTTTTGATCATCGATGAACTTGGTAAATTCGGTTTTACAATTGAGGAAATTGTAAATTACCTATTTTGAGGTTAGATGATTTTTCGATTTTCCCATTTACTTATATTTTCTGAAGTGTGAAAAACAGCCACAATGGTAATAGTATTCTCTTCAAAACAGTAATGTATGCCATAGGGGAATTTTCTTAAAAAGGCAATCCTGATATTGTTATATCGAATTTGGATTTTTCTTGGGTTTTGTTGGAGATATTTTTTTACAAAACGTATTTCAGCGATAAAGGCTTGTGCCAAACTAAGTTTGATGTCTTTATACCAAAGAATGGCCTTTTCAATATCCTTTTCTGATTCCGGTGAGGTTATTGTTTCTTAAATTCAACTAATAAATGCAACTTTTAGATATGGGATAATATGTTACTTTTATGAATCTTGGAGTTGGCGCCAACTCCAAGATTCATAAAAGTAAGGCGTGGATTCACGCCCCCATATCGCTAAAAACAAAGTTGCAA
>JAJRTT010000562.1 GCA_024278155.1 Bacteroidota bacterium
CAACCGCTTTAGTTGCAGGGCATGAGGACTGAAAAAAACTTTTGGGAAATCCACGTCGTCCATACAGCCTTTATAATGGCTCAGGAATTTTTCGCTAAGGCTGCTGTAAGTATGCAGTTCCATACAGGCCACAAGTTCACGGTCGGGGAATTGGTTTTTTACTGCTTTGGCCGTTGCAAGTAATTTTGAGGGCGAATGGGCAAAGTCCTTAAAGACTGCCGAATGTCCGTTTTCCCCCAGTTTTTCAAGACGTTTGCCAGCACCGGCAAAAGATTGGATTGCCTTATAAAAATCCTCATCAGAAACCCCAAGCTCATTGCAAATCAATCGGGCGCCGTTCATATTGGCCAGGTTGTGTTCGCCAAAAATCTGTAATGGGATTTTTCCCCCATTGTGAAAAATGCTGGTAACCCCACTATCAATGTTGTATTCAGGCAACCCGTATGGTTTTTTACAGATGTCTTTTCTTGAGGCCTCGCATATCGTTTTTACGTTCTTATCATCTTCAAAGTAAACCAAGGTACCATGTTTTGAAATAAGTGCTGCAAATTTTTCGAATTGCCACACATAATTTTCAAATGTTGGGAATACATTGATATGGTCCCATGCAATGCCACTGATCAAAGCTATGTCAGGCAGGTAAATATGGAATTTGGGCCTGAGGTCCAAAGGGGAAGTAAGGTATTCGTCCCCTTCCAGGATCATTATTTTGGCATTGTCGGTCAATTTCACCATTACTTCAAAACCTTCCAGCTGTGCGCCCACCATGTAGTCGCAAGGGATATCCTGATGTTTCATAACGTGCAAGATCATGGACGTAATCGTGGTTTTCCCATGGCTCCCCCCTATTACGACCCGGGTTTTGTTTTTCGCATGTTCGTAGAGATATTCAGGGAATGAAAATATTTTCAAACCCAATTCTTTTGCCTTTAGAAGCTCGGGATTGTCGTTTTTCGCATGCATGCCTAGAATAACGGCATCAAGGGAAGTATCAACCCGGTTTGTGTCCCATCCTTCTTCTCTTGGAAGTATCCCGTATTTTTCCAAACGGCCTCGCGAAGGTTCAAAAATCTCATCGTCCGAACCGCTTATATCATAGCCTTTAATTCTTAATGCAATGGCCAGGTTGTGCATGGCACTCCCGCCAACGGCAATAAAATGGATTCTCATATTTGCTTTGTTTTGTGAATACAAATGTATAATTTTATACTTAGGGAATGAAAAAATCCGTTAAATTTGCCCGCTATATGACGGAAATCCAAATTAAGGAATATTGTAATAAATTCAGGAATGCTTCTGCTGAAGAGGTGTTGGGTTTTTTTCTGCACGAATATAAAGGTAAAATAGCATTTGCCACCAGCCTTGGGGCCGAAGACCAGGTTTTGACACATATGATTTCTTCTCTTGAGTCCGAAACAAAAATATTTACACTGGATACAGGGCGGTTGTTCCCTGAGACATATGAACTTATCGAAAAGACCAACAGCCGCTATAAATTCAAAATGGATGTTTGTTTCCCCAATAACCGTGAAGTGGAAGAAATGGTAAAAGAAAAAGGGATCAACCTATTTTACAAAAGTGTCGAAGACCGGAAATTGTGTTGTCATATCCGAAAAATAAACCCTTTGCACCGGGCCACAAATGGTATTGAAATTTGGGTTACCGGCTTGAGGAGGGACCAGTCTGTCACCAGGCAAGATGAGACCCTGATCGAAAAAGATGAGAACAATCATGGAATGGTAAAATTGAACCCTTTGATTGACTGGAGCGAAGGCCGGGTCTGGGATTTTATCAAAAAGAACAACATTCCCTACAACAAACTGCACGATCGGGGCTTTCCAAGTATTGGTTGCCAGCCATGTACGCGTGCCGTTGAACCCGGCGAAAATGTCCGTGCCGGAAGATGGTGGTGGGAACTTCCGGAAAATAAAGAGTGCGGATTGCACCAACGGTAAACTATGCAATGTTGGATTTGTCACCGAAAATGTTTTACCGAAAGAGATCAGGCCCAAGCGGATAAATATTGTAGTTTTAATAGTTGATTTCTTTCGGGCTCCGGATTTGTCGAGAGTCCTCGTTTATCGGGATATCGCTGACCCTAATGAACTTTTCTTTTAAACCTGTCAAGAACCGGTATATCAATACCTCCCCCAAGAACTTTTGATTGCATTGATGGACTCAACAAATAGGGGTTTTTTTGCACTGGAAGAGTTGTAATCGTGCTTCCATAAAAGCTTTTTTTCATTTATATTTCCCTTGTTGACTTTGACAATTATTTAACAATCTTTAACTTAGTGGCAAATTGTTAAAAATCTGTTAAATCCAACAATTGATACCTTGTTCTAAATTTTATTCTTTATGTTTGTGAAGTAAGTTTAAGGATAAACCTTTTCAGCACCATATATTTAGTTGGGTTTTTGAATGGACATCGAATTCATCGAGCATTGGTTTACTGATGAAAATCAGGTGCTGGTGCTATCGGTTCAGAACGTTGCTGTATGATCTGGCAGCAACAGTATCTGACCGGGTTGCCCTCCTGCCATAGTGCAATGCAAGCAGGTTTTTACAATCTGATTTCGTCCATAATTGCTGTTTTTATATGGGTTTTCTTTTCCCTGCCTTTATCGGCATACAGGCAAATTCAAACAGTGGCAGTATTGATGTAAAGTTATCCCCATCCCACATAGCTACTGATCCGTATTTTCATTTATAGAATCATACTAATTGTTACTGGTCAATTCTTGAACATGGGGCGCTTATCGCAATGATTAGTTGTTGTGCAACTTTTAAATAACTGTTAAAATCTACTATTATGAAAAGGACATTTATCACCTTAGGTTTTTTATGGATTGTAATTAATGCTTTCCAAGTCAATAATGCTTTGGCACAGGACTGTTGCCCTGAATTTGAATTAAGGGATGCGGTGGAAATTTGCCCGCCACCGGAAACTTGTAAAGGCGATGATCCCGTTGGACAAGGGTTTCGTGGATTTACGGCCTGTAAAGAAAGTGTCCATACCTATACGGTTTTTCCGAACCTCCCCGGTTATACCTATACCTGGACTGTTACCAACGGTACTCCTGCAAATCCAACGGGAAACCCAAACCCTGTACTTTGGGGAATGGGTAGCACGGGCTTTATAAAGGTAATCATCAGCAATGTTGCCTCAGGTGGAAATTGTATTGATAGCCTGATGATGGAGATTTGCTTGCTTGACGGGCCTAACGCAGACTTTATTTTAACGCCCGATACTGTTTGCCAGAACAGCTTGGTGAGTTTTACAAACACATCTTCAGGGGGTAGCGTTTATCATTGGGATTTTGGGGATGGGACCGATACAACCGCGACCCACCCAACCCATACCTATGGTTCGCCGGGAACTTATATTGTTACCCTTACCGCAACCGATATGGGTGCAGGCGATACAATTTATTTCCAAGGGTCTGACTTGCCTGTTATAGTTCCTTGCGGATGCTCTGACACAATTTCAAAAATTGTGGTCGTTTTGCCCGGCGAAGGCCCCGGGATAACAACTGATTATTGTTATGGGACAGTTTGCCCGGGCGATACATCTTCGTTCTGCACACCAACAGTTTGTGGGACATATGACTGGACTGTAACCGGTGGTACTATAATATCAGGTGCTGGATCGGGTTGCATCGAAGTAAAATGGGACAATACATACTCGGTCCCAACTACTGTGAGCCTTGAGTTGCCCAATTGTGGTTCGGCACCTTGCCCTGGAACAGCAACGATAAATGTCCCGGTTTTATACCCAGACCTTCCAATTATTGGCCCAACAAATTTATGTGCCGGGGCCTCGGGGACCTATTCTTTGCCCCTATTGCCTGGCACTTATTATACTTGGGCCGTTACCGGGGGATTGTATTCGTTTAACCAACAAGACCGTAATACCCCGGATGTAAATATCACTTTTAATTTTCCGGGCACATATTGGGTGAAATGTGATTATGACAATCCGTTGGCCGGATGCAGTGGCGTTGACTCAATTCAGGTTAATATCTTGCCACAATATACGATCTTCGGAGATGATGTTGTTTGTGAAGGCAATACAACCACCTATTTTGGCAGTGGGAGCGCAACCTGGTCAATTTCCCCTGCCGGGCCCGTGATAGTTGGAAGTGGATCTTCTGCTTCGGTTACATGGGTGCCCGGAACTTACACAATA
>JAJRTT010000052.1 GCA_024278155.1 Bacteroidota bacterium
AGGCTTTCATGGCAAACCGGGCAATAGAAATCGGCCACTTCCCCTTTTTCGATTTCAAAAGTGGAACTGTGCGTCGCGGAATAATCCCCGATTTCACGGGCCATAAAAACCAATCCCTTTCGATCTTTTTCAGTTTCTACGGATAAAATAATATGATTTTCATCGTTGATTGCCGCACGGCAATGTGGGCAAAGGTATGTTGCTTCCATGATTTTGTTTTTCGTAAAATTACAAAAAATATTGTTCCCGGTTCATTAAAATCTATCCCTTTGGACATAATGTGGTTATCTATAAATGCCTAATTTTGCACAAAATAATATAGACTTACAAATCTAAATTCATGGGTAAAATACAAATACGCAAACCGGCATGGCTCAAAACAAAGATCCCCATCGGCAAAGATTATTTGGGCGTGAGGGAGATTGTTGAGAAAAACAAATTGCACACGATTTGTACGAGCGGCCATTGCCCGAATATTGCCGATTGCTGGGGAAAGGGAACGGCCACTTTGATGATCCTTGGCGACATTTGCACCCGCGCGTGCAGGTTTTGCAATGTGAAAACCGGAAAACCTTTGCCCGTTGATCTGCAAGAACCGGAACGGGTGGCAAAATCGGTAAAACTGATGAAAATCAAGCATTGCGTATTGACTTCCGTTGACCGTGATGACCTGGAAGATGGAGGCGCCGAAATCTGGGCACAGACAATTTACCAAATAAAACAATCAAGCCCTGAAACAACTATCGAAACTTTAATACCCGATTTTGACGGAAGGGAAGAACTCATTCAAAAAGTAATAGATGCCGGGCCGGAAATCATTTCCCATAACCTGGAAACCGTTAAAAGGATAACACCCATCGTCAGGAGCAAAGCAAAATATGAAACAAGCCTCAAAGTTATACAGCAAATTGCCGAATCCCCTGTCAGGTCCAAATCGGGGATAATGCTTGGATTGGGCGAAACAGAGGAAGAAATTTATGGATGCATGGATGATTTAAGGGAAGCTGGCTGCGAAGTGCTCACCATCGGGCAATACCTTCAACCTACCCGAAAACATTTATCGGTAGTGGAATTTGTGAAACCCGAAATTTTTGAAAAACACCGTATGGCAGGTCTTGAAAAAGGTTTTTTGTTTGTGGAAAGCAGCCCCCTGGTCCGCTCATCCTATCATGCCGAAAAACATGTCTGACCATCCAACGCTGGCACAACCTTCCAGAGTCGGAACGACCTGGAAGCGTTAGACGTAAGGAAAACAAATTTAACCGGGTTTTAAATACATGGAATGATAACAATAGAAAATAAAATACTTTTCAAGGACTTAGGCACAGTGGATTACAAAGAGACCTGGGATTTTCAGCAAAACCTCTTCGATCAAATCCTAGACCTAAAAAAGACCAATGCCGGCCTGCCCGTTTGCGAACAAATCACGGATTACAACTATTTGTTGTTTTGCGAACACCCACACGTTTACACATTGGGGAAAAGCGGTTCGGAAAAAAACCTGCTTATCGATCCAAGAATGCTGGAAGAAAAAGGAGCCCGGTTCTATAAAATCGACCGTGGCGGCGATATTACTTATCACGGCCCGGGGCAAATTGTCGGCTATCCCATTTTCGACCTTGAAAAACTTTCCATCGGCTTAAAGGAATATATCCACAAAATGGAAGAAGCCATAATCCTGACATTAAAGGAATATGGGATTGCCAGCAGTCGCCTTGAAGGGGCATCGGGCGTTTGGCTGGATGCCGACAAGCCTGACAAAGCCAGGAAGATTTGTGCCATTGGCGTAAAGTCGAGCCGTTATGTGACCATGCACGGTTTTGCCTTCAACGTTAAAACCAATCTGGATTTTTACAATTACATCAACCCTTGCGGGTTTATCGACAAAGGGGTAACATCCATGGAAAAAGAACTGGGCGGGAAAGTGAATATGGACGAAGTGAAAGGGTTCTTGAAAGAGGTTTTCAGCAAAGTATTTGGGTTTGCTTATTCCGATTGAGATATTAAGGGTTAAAGGCTGTGCGTTGAACCTGTTGTGTCGAAGCAAGCCTGTGAGGAAGGGACACGAAAGCTTGAATCCATGCATTCCCTGAACAATTCAACTCTTACAGGGTCGCACGTTCTTCTGATTTATTCCCACAGGTTTCACTTGTGGCTATCGTAGTTCAACCGCTTTGCGGTTTTATTGAAATAACATTCTTATGACAAGGCATATAATTAAAAACGGAAAAACCCTCAACAAAAACAAAACCTTGAAAACCGATATCCTTATCGAAAACGGGATTATCAAACGAATTGGAAGGGATATTTCTTTATTGGAAAATGACATGGAAATCATTGATGCAAAAGGGAAGTACGTTTTCCCCGGTGGCCTTGACCCACATGTGCATATGGAACTGCCCACGCCCGCCGGAATATCTTCCGATGATTTCCTGAGCGGATCCAAAGCCGCCCTTGCCGGGGTAACGACCTCTATTATTGATTTCGTGACACCCAAAAGGGGGCAATCCTTTATCGAAGCCTATGAGGAAAGGGATGCACTGGCCCGGAAAAGCCTTATTGATTACAAATTCCATGTAAGCCCGACATGGTGGGGAAACAAGAGTGCCCATGAAATGGAATTACTAAAAAAGGAAAAGGGGGTCCATTCCTTTAAATGTTACATGGCCTATCGGGATTCCATCGGCATTGATGATGAAACTTTGTTAAAGGTGATGAAAACTGCTAAGAGAATCAAAGCCCTTGTCACCCTTCATGCCGAGATTGATGACATCATTATTGCAAATAGAAAAAAGTTTATCCTTGAGAAAAAAACAAGTCCACTTTATCATCCTCTGTCGCGCCCGCCAGAAGCCGAAATAAAAGCGGTCGAAAAAGCGATTAAAATGGCCGGGAAAGTTAAATGCCCAATTTATTTTGTCCATGTTTCAACGGCCGGGGCAATCAAACTGATCCGGGAAGCACAACAGAACGGTCAGGAAGTGTATGCCGAAACCTGTCCACAATACCTTCTTTTGGATGACAGAGTTTATGATCAGGATTTTGAAAAGGCTGCCCCTTTTGTCCTGAGCCCTCCCCTTCGGAAAAAGGAAGACCGGGAAGCCTTATGGGAAGCCATTGCCGAGGGAACAATACAAACCATCGGTACCGACCATTGCCCTTTTAACCTCCACGGGCAAAAAGACCTTGGGAAAAACGATTTCACAAAAATCGCCAACGGTGCGGGCGGGGTGGAACACCGTATGAGCCTGCTTTATACCTACGGCGTTCTGGAAGGGAGGATTTCGCTTCAACAATTTATTGACATTACTTCAAAAAATGCAGCGGAAATTTTTCAATTCGATGGAAA
>JAJRTT010000563.1 GCA_024278155.1 Bacteroidota bacterium
CTTTTGTCGAAAAGCCAGGCTTTTACCGGAACTGATTTTTCGTACGAAGACATGGAAAGCAAGTCATACAGCGAAAGATATACGCCTACTTTGCTCGAATCGGACAAAGCGGATACGTATGTACTGGAATTGCTTCCCATTTCGAAAAAATCGAAATATGCAAAAATCGTCCTGACCCTGGACAAAACAATTTTCTACCCCTTAAAAATGGATTATTACAATTCCCGGGGGGACAAGTTCAAGGAGGCCACGTACAAATATGCCAAACAGGGAAATTACTGGTATGCCAAGGAACTGCTGATGACCGATCTGAAAAAGGAACACTCCACCGCCATCGAAATGACCGATGTGAAATTTGACCAGGGTTTACCTGACGATGAGTTTACGGTTGAGTATTTGAAGCAGTAAAGTTGAATTGTCCTGAAGAAAAACCACAGCGCACCGTCATTCCGAACCCATGCATTTGCCTTTTAGTGGTGGAGTGAGGAATCTCCCCGCTATTATGGCCGCCTTTAGTTCCTTGGTACTTGCCGGTTGGGGGCCGTAAACGCAAGGGGATTTCTCACGCCACCACTTTTTGCCCTCCCAATGGTTCGAAATGACAACGGGTTGTTTATTTTTGTATCACCACCTTTCCGCTAATGACCTTCCCATTAATTTCTGCCTTGTAAAAATAAACCCCTGCTTCCATATCGTTGGTATTCCAAACCGTTCTTGTGCCATTGCCCTGCAATTCCGCCACCTGCTGCCCGAAAACATCAACCACAACCACCGTTATGCCGCCCCCGTTGTCATTCCGACCGTAGGGAGGAATCCCCTTGCTATTAAGGCCATCGCCTTTTCCTTGGGGTTTGCCGGCAGGGCCCAAATCCGTAAGGGGATTTCCTGCCTTGCCGGCAGGCAGGCTCCTTCCTGCGCCATGGCCTGCCCCGGGAGTCGAAATGACAACGGGTTTATTTTTAGGGTTGTCACTAATTGCCTCAATTGGCAATTCGAACACCACAAACGCCCTTGCAGGATTGGGATATACTTTCATTTGCAACTTTATGTCCTTTGAACCCCCAATTCCAAGGTAATCGTAAACCTGTACTAAAAGGGGCTGTGACCATTGGCTTTCACCGCAGTAATTGGCGCTCCGGGCATATACTGCCGTACTGCCCGAAAAAGCGGCATTCCACAAGATTGTTGCGTGCAGGCCACTTTCGGTCACGACCCCTGCGTTTCCGGGTTCAAGTTTCCAATCAAATGTCCATGAATTGGCGGGAGGCATTATCGTATAAACGTTTTCAAGGTCTTTTGGTGAATATACAGTATCGGGCCCCAATGGGATTTCAGGGATACCGGGCGCATACCCGGGACATTTTACAATATTGAACACCCATGCCCCTTTTCCGTCCAAGAAACAGGAAATATCGCCCGATGACCCAATGTACGAAGTTGCCGCAATCACATAATTGCCATTTTCATTTTTTATTGTCCCATGTGGTTTTAGGTTTTCATTGGAAGCCCCCCCATAACACCGTTGCCATTCAACCGAACCTTCAGGGGTCAATTTCACGACCCAGATATCCGAGGTGCTTTCGCCGATATAATGATTCCCCGTTACATCTCCATCGTCCGAAACCGCATCCCCAAAAACAAGAAAGCCCCCATCATCGGTTTGGGCCAAAAATGATGGGGTTTCAAGGTTGGACCCGCCCAGGCACCTTTGCCATATTAAATTTCCATCAATATCGACCCGTGTGGCCCAAATATCATCCCCATACAAATACGAGCCATGATTTCCCGAAACATCACCGTCATTTGATCGTGTTGATCCAAGTATGATATGGCCATCGTTCAATTCCATTATACCATAACCAAAGTCATCGTGTGAGCCCCCGAAGCACCGCTGCCACAAAAGGTTTCCTTCCAGATCAATTTCGGCCACCCAAATATCGCTTTCCCCTTTAAGGCCACAATCAATATTCCCGCCCGGTTCTTCAACTGAACCTGCAAGAAGGATATTGCCCTGGGCATTTATCGTTAGCCCTTGGCATTTATCTTTCCCTTCATTGCCAAAGGTCTTTTCCCATTCGATTTGCCCCCCGGCATCGCATTTGCACAACCATATATCAACATCACCATAAAAAACGCTGACATCCCCTCCACCGCCCTGGATTTCGGAAAGTAGCACAAAACCCCCGTCCCCAATTGGGACAATGTCCTTAGGGCTATCGTACCATATGCTCCCAAAGTTCTTTTCCCAAAGTATATCGCCCAACTGGTTTATTTTGACAACCCATAAATCATAGGTGCCATAATTGCCGGACTGTACATCCCCATCAACGGATTTCGTCTTTCCATAAATAAAATACTCATCGTTCCCGGCATCGATAATTTTATTTGGGATATCCCTGGCCTGGCCCCCAAAACATTTTTGCCAAGTTATGGCCCCGGCAGTATCAATAGCCACTACTAATATTTCATAACTGCCATGGTAATTGGGAAGGCCGTCCCCATCATGTATTTCAAGGCCCAATAAATAACCCGATGCAGTATTGCATATTGTCCATGCAATGTCATCGTCACCGGTGCCATAACAATCTTGCCAAGTTATTTCGGGTACCTGGCCAAAAACCGCACTTGAGAATAAAATAGCTGAATACAATAAATTTTTTTTCATGACAAATTATTTTTTAACAATTATCTTCCCTTTAAAGGTTTTTCCTTCTATTTGGGCTTTATAAAAATATATCCCGTTTTTGGTTTTATAGGTATTCCAAATTGTTTTTCTTGATGTAACCACCTGTTCAGCCACCGTTTGCCCAAAAACATCAGCAATTGACACGATGCCACATCCCTTATTGGCCATGGCACTTCCCCAATTTGGGGCATAGAAGTCGAACACAACGAAGCCCTGTGCCGGGTTGGGATATACTTTTAAACCTGTGGTCCCATCAAACATTTCATTGACCCCCAAACATGTATAAACTTGTGTATAATGTGGTTGTGACCATTCGCTTTCCCCACAGTCGCTTGTGCCGCGGACTATAATTGCTGCCGTGCCCTCAAAAGATGGTGACCATGTTATCGTTGTCTGTAAGCTTTCGCCCGTTACCATGCCAGCGGTCACAGGTTCTATTATCCACTCATAGGCAGTTGCATTGTTTGCCGGATTGGTAGTATATGTGCTTTGCAGATTGTTTGATGTGCATATTGTATCTGCACCGATGGGTGAGTTTGGGTTTGCAACAGGGTATTGGGAGCAGTCCTTTATCTCGAAGAGCCAGGCTGTATAATTAACGGAGGTACTACCACATTGTACATCCCCTGATTTGTGATCGCTTCGTGCAACCATAACAAAATCAGTATTGTTTTTTTTCAGTATTGAATGAGGGGAATAGAAAGTTTCATTGCCCCAGCCACCATAACAGTTTTGCCAAAGAATTCCCCCCTCAGGGCTTAGTTTGACCGTCCATATATCAGAATCATTTCCATTTGGATATGAATGGTTGCCTGCAACATCGCCACTATTGGAACTTGTGGTGCCAAAAACCAAAAAACCGCCATCATCTACTTGGCTGATGTATCCTGGATAGTCGGAATGCCACCCCCC
>JAJRTT010000053.1 GCA_024278155.1 Bacteroidota bacterium
ATCCCATTTAAAAATGTTTACCTCACGGGAATAGTCAGGGACAAGCAAGGCCGGAAAATGTCGAAGCAACTGGGGAATTCCCCTGATCCCATTAAGTTGATCAATATTTATGGTGCGGATGGCGTCAGGGTTGGGATGTTGCTGACGTCCCCTGCCGGAAACGACCTTCCATTCGATGAAGGATTATGCGAACAAGGCCGGAATTTCAGTAATAAAATATGGAATGCCCTCCGTTTGGTAAAAGGTTGGGAAGTGGACGAAAACATTCCACAACCCGATTATGCAAAAGTGTCAACCCAATGGTTCGATGCCAAATTAAACGCAATCCTTGAAAACATTGAAGACCAATTTTCGAAATACCGTATTTCGGATGCCCTGATGGCCGTTTATAAATTGGTTTGGGACGATTTCTGTTCCTGGTATTTGGAGATGATAAAACCCGCATATCAGCAACCTATTGACAAACAAACCTACGAAAGTACCATAGGGTTTTTTGAAAAACTGATGAAAATCCTCCATCCGTTCATGCCTTTTATTTCTGAAGAAATCTGGCATATCCTCGGCGACAGGACAGAAGATGAAAGTATCATGGTTTCCGATATGCCCGAAGTAAAACCTTATGATGCTGATTTATTGAAAGGTTTTGAAATGGAAATGCAGGTGATTATGGCCTTGCGCAATATCAGAAAGGAAAAGAATATTTCCTTTAAGGAAACGATGGAGCTTTTTGTGAAGAAAAACAATGAACAGAAACCCGATCACACTTTTGATAATGTAATTTCCAAATTGTGCAACCTAAGCAAGATAGATTATGTGAGTGAGAAAGTTGAAGGTGCTGTTTCTTTCCTTGTGAAATCCACTGAGTTTTATGTTCCACTTGTTGGGTCTATTGATGTTGAGGCCGAAATCAAGAAACTTCAGGAGGAATTAAAATATACCAAAGGTTTCCTCATCGGGGTAACGAAAAAACTGAGCAACGAACGTTTTGTGAACAATGCCCCCGATGCCGTTGTCAATAAGGAAAAAGCCAAGCAGGCCGATGCCGAAAGCAAGATAAAGGTGATAGAAGATCAGATTGCTTCTTTGTTGAAGTAAATTGGGAATACGTAAAACAGAATTTAGATTGCTTATTTGTTGAACTCAAATTGCCAATGAGTATTCTCAGGCATTGTAATAATTATAATCTTTCACAATAGTCTCCAAAAAATCAAGTGGGACCATCTTGGTTTCAATGCCCGTAATGGATATTGTCTTCTTGAATAATAAGCCGACCATTTTATATTCCATTTCTTTTCGGGCTTTTTTCGTGACCATTTTGATGAGTTCGATATCTTTGTCGGAAAGCCTGTTTACAGGAATCTTCTTAAACTCGGGTTTGTAATCTTCCCCAATATTCGTAAAAACCGTTTCAGCATAGGAGACTGTTGGGTTTAGCCTGATAACCATTGTCCCGGCGGCAAGGTCGCCAAGCCTTTGGCTCAATTTGGAAATAACGACTACCAATATACCGATACCGGCAATGGAATCGACCGGCCTAAGCAAGGCCCTTATGAAATACTGGAATATGCTCGCCCTTTCCGCCTTCAGGTTCACCACTTTAAGTTTTCTGAAAATCTTCCCAATGCTTTGGCCGTTCAGGAATATCTCGGAAAGAAAATGATAGAAAAAAAATAAAAGGCTTATCAAGAGCCAGTATACGGTTGTTTTTTCTATATTTGACCACTCGATAACGAGGGAAGCTAAAATGATAAAACCAAAAAGGATTAGGTAGTCAATGATATATGCTATTAAACGGTCCCCAATCCCGGCCCTTTGGGTTTCGAGGTTTACATTTTGGGAAGTGTTTATTATAAAATTCTCCATAATTAATTTGCAATGCGTGAGGTTACGTTTTCAAGGAAAAATGGTTCCCGTTGGGTTGAGTTCGAATCGTATCTCGATAAATCGAAAACATTTAACCCTGATCGCCTTGCCCGTCTTTATATCGAGCTTACCGATGATCTGGCATATGCCCAAACCTTTTATCCCAACAGCAAAACTACTAAATATTTAAACCAACTTACCGTAAAAGCCCATCAGGCATTATATAAAAGGAGCCAGGGAAAAAAGTTTACTATCGGGCATTTTTTTTTGACAGGATATCCGCTGGTGTTGTACAGGAACAGAAGGAAAATGTTTTATTCCTTTTTATTTATGCTGGTTGCTGCCATTATCGGAGCTGTTTCTGTAGCTCATGATGATGGGTTTGCCCGGCTTGTCCTGAGTGATTCCTATGTAAATATGACCCTCGATAACATTGAACAGGGGAAACCCATGGCAGTATATGAAAGCAAGGGCAGTGGCGAGATGTTCATGTTTATCGCTTGGAACAATATCAAGGTATCCTTTCTCATTTTTGCCGCTGGGATATCCTTTTCGGTCGGGACCTGGTTCTTGTTGTTCACAAATGGGGTTATGTTGGGCGTTTTCCAGTATTTCTTTTATCAGAAGGGATTGTTCCTCACATCCTTCCTTACCATTTGGTTGCATGGTACCATCGAGATTTTTTCTTTTGTCGTGGCGGGCGCTTCCGGCTTATTGGTGGGCAACAGCCTTCTGTTCCCGGGAACTTATCCCCGTGGGCTTTCATTGCGGAAAGGGGCTATGGAAGGGGTGAAAATGCTCAGCGGGCTGATCCCCTTTTTTATTGTGGCTGCTTTTATCGAGAGTTATGTCACAAGGCATTCCGATTACTCGGTTGCCGCCGATTGGACAATTATTGGGTCATCCGTGGCCGTTCTCATATTTTATTTTTTCATTTATCCGCTAATGGTTTATAAAAAACAGGATTATGACATAAAACAAACGAATTAAATTTAGGGAAGAACGGGATTTTGGTCAATTGATCAGCGCAAGCTTCGAGTTTATCAAAGTGGAATTTAAAACACTCATACGGCTGTTTGTTTATATTGCCGGGCCCATGCTCGTTTTTAGCCTTTTGATCAGCATACCGTCATCTATTAAAACAATGATTTTTGTTTATGGAGGTGGCCTTGCCAATAGTTCTGACCTGTCCGGGTTATTTGGCTCTGTTGGATGGTCATCGTTTGCGTCTATTTTCCAGGGCTTTGCCGGATTGCTGTTTTTCGTTTCCGTTTACGAGTACATAAGGCTTTACGAAGAGGGCAAAATGGAAATTACGGTAAAAGATGTTTGGGAAAAGGTGAAAAAGAATTTCTGGATGTATTTTGGGGCCGGGATTCTTGTGGCCTTAATGATTGGGGCCGGGTTTATTTTCCTCCTGATACCTGGTATATACCTCGCTGTTGCTTCTTCGCTGACCTTTATGGTAATTACCATGGAAAGGGTGGATGTCGGGAAGGCCATTGGCAGAAGTATGGATTTGATCAAAGGGAACTGGTGGTCCACTTTTGGATATTACCTCGTGAATATCTTTATCCAATTGCTTATTATATATACTGTTGCATTGCCCTTGATTTTCCTTAACACAACTTTTATTGCAGGCTATATTGCAACCGGTGCCGAGGCCTTGCCTTTTTGGTATTATATTGTGTTTGCATTATTTACAATTGTTTCAACGGTTATTACAATGGCAGGGTCACTGATTATGTATGTTGCGGTAAGTTTTAAGTATTTTTCATTGGTCGAGGTGAAAGAACAAATTGGGCTGAAGAGACAAATAGCTGAAATGGGCAATGGGCAGGAACAGGATGTATAGCTTTTTGAAATCCATATCAAATCCAGGCACAATCAGGATCAATCCCTCAATGCTTGTTGCAATCCTTCTTTTGGTGGCCGTGAACGTAAATGTGTTTTCGGGGGAAAGGCCTGCTCCCAATATCAGGAAGTTTGACGATGAACTGATTGAGCAGATGATCCAGGACGATAATTTCTTTTATCTCCAAAAAGAGGAAGTGCGCCCGGGCATTGATTATGCGTTCGTAAACTGGATACAAAAAATGTTGAACCTGGTTTTTGGGAATCGTATCGCCAAGGCCATTTTTTCCAATCTTCACCTGATAATCCTGTTTATTGCACTGGTGTTGGTGATTATGAAAATAAGCAAGCTGTCCCCGTCCAAGATCTTTTACAAGGTTGAAAAAACTGTCCCGGAACACTTTTCCATTGATGAACAATCCATTGCTTCCGTTGATTTT
This sequence comes from Bacteroidota bacterium, assembly GCA_024278155.1. GTDB lineage: Bacteria > Bacteroidota > Bacteroidia > Bacteroidales > JAADJA01 > JAADJA01. The sequence goes on from JAJRTT010000053.1 coordinate 4,158, forward strand.
GCCGATTTAATTGCCAGCGCACTGACCAAGCAGAACTACCGCCTTGCCTTGCGCTACCATTACCTTGAATTGTTGAAAATACTTTCAGATAAAGGATTCATTGATTGGAACCCGCATAAAACAAATTATGAAATCGTGGACGAGCTTAGGGGAAAGCCCTTTCGGGACAATTTCAGGTCGTTGGCGCTTGTATTTGAATATGTGTGGTACGGTGAATTCAAGATCAATGAAAGTGGGTTTTTGGAAGTGAAAAACGATTTTTTGAAATTGAAAGAACAAATAATATAAATTTGAAAATACCAAAGTTCTATATCGTCCTTGTGTCCGTTAGCATCCTTTTATTTATTGTGGTGGAAATGTTGCGCGACAGGCCCGTTTCGTGGGAGGCCACATTTTCCTCGCGCGAAACCATGCCCTATGGGACCTATGCTTTTTATAAGTTGGCGCTCGGGATTTTCCCAGGGAAAACAATTCGCAAGAATTTTGGGAATTACGGAAAAATGTTTGAAGAAGAGGGCATCGGGGATGAGATGCTCCTGATTGTCAATTCTGAATTTTACACCGATGAATATTACATCAAGGATATCCTTTCCTATGTGGACAAAGGCCACCAGGTATTTATCTCCTCTTTTCAATTTGATGGGTTTTTAATGGATACTTTGGGTGTTTCCACATTTAGTAAGTACAACGGTATTGGAAGGGGTAATGCCGTGCGTTTTGTCTTCTCCGATAGTTTGTTGAACGAGGATTCCGCTTTCACTTATAAGTTTGCGCTGTATTCGTATTTTGTTGAAAACGATACTGCCGCCTATGAAGTCTTGGGACGCTTCGAAAACGGGAAACCAAATTTCCTGAAATTCAAGATAGGGAAGGGGGAGCTTTTCCTCAACACGGTTCC
>JAJRTT010000564.1 GCA_024278155.1 Bacteroidota bacterium
CCATTACTGCTTTTTCACAAAAAAACCTTTTTCCTGGTTATGTCATTTCCCTGCAAGGGGATACTTTAAAGGGATATATCAAATACAGGGATTGGGAATACAACCCGAATCAAATCTCGTTTTGGGAAAATTGCGATGGCGAAGCCGTTAATTACAATCCGGGGGAAATAAAAATGTTTGGTGTGGAAGGGAATGAATACATAAGTGCATTTGTGAGATACGATGATTCTTCCCAAAAACTAGAGACTTTATCAACCGATTCAAGCTTTAATTACCGTGCCGATACTTTGTTTTTGCTTGTTTTGGCGAAAGGTGAAAAAAGCCTTTTTTATTTTAACGACAAAAATGAAAGGAAAAAGCTTTTTATAAAAACCGACACCGGTTACACATGGCTCAAATTCAGGAAATACCTTAAAAAGCATAATGATGGGCTAATGGATATGGTTACGGTTAACGGATATATTATCCAATTGGCAAAATACCTGGACGATTGTCAGAAAATGAGTCGTAAAATCAGCAAGGCAGAATATAATCAGGAGTATTTGACCAGCCTCTTCAAGGATTACTACAAATGCACTTCGCAAACCAATGCCTACATCAAAGGCATCAATAAAAAGCCTATGGAAATCGGTGTTCTGGCCGGAGCAACAATTACCAACGTTTCTTTCAAAAGTAAATCGGACGAAGCTGTTTATAAAACCGATTTTTCGACTTCAACGAATTTCACCTTTGGGATGAAAATAGAAGCCTTTTTGCCAAGGGGTTTTAACCGTTGGTCGTTCAACAATGAATTCCTTTTTACAAATTACACGGTAAATGGTTATTTTGAGGATTATATCGATGAAAACAAATACAGCAAATCGAAAGCAAGTGTTGGCTTTTTGCATTTGCGCATGAGCAATATGCTGAGATATACTCATGCGCTCGATCAATTTTCTGTTTTCGCAAATGCCGGGATAACCAATGGGATGAGCCTTGCCAAAACCGACCAGGTTACGGCCGAAATAAAATTCTATTCTTCGACCAGAACAGTAACAGGGGAACTTTTCGGCGACACACAGGGCTGGGAGTTTGGGCTCAATTTTGGACTTGGTACAAGATGGAAAAAATTCTCCCTCGAATACCGTTATGAATGGGGCTCAAGTTTCATCGGATATGGAAACCATTCTTCGGCAACACATCGGAATTATTTCCTTTTGGGATATGCTTTTTGAAAATACTATATTGACCGAATTTTAATTTCGGTTAACTGATTTTCCTCATCCGAATGCTTTTCGGTGTCAACTCCACATATTCATCATCCTTAATGTATTCCATGGCCTCTTCGAGCGAAAACACGATTTTAGGGGCAATTTTTGCCGAATCGTCGGAACCAGAAGCCCGCATGTTCGACATCTTCTTCCCCTTGGTGGCATTCAGGTCCAGGTCTTTCTCCCTGGTGTGTTCCCCAATTACCTGTCCTTTGTAGATTTGGTCGCCTGGGCCGATAAAGAACCTGCCCCTGTCCTGAAGGCGGTCAAGGGCATAAGCCAACGCTTGACCTGTTTCCATGGAAACCAGCGAGCCTTTGTTCCTTCCCGGGATATCCCCTTTGTAAGCATCAAAACCGCGCAAACGATGGTTTATGACCGCTTCCCCTGCTGTTGCGGTCAGGATGCTGTTCCTAAGGCCGATAAGGCCACGTGAAGGAATGTCGAATTCGAGGTGCTGCAAATCCCCTTTGGGTTCCATAACCATTAAATCCCCTTTTCGTTTTGTGATAATTTCGATGGCTTTTCCCGAATATTGCTCAGGCACATCCACAACAAGGATTTCATAGGGTTCTGATTTCACGCCATCAATATCTTTAATGATTACTTGCGGTTTGCCCACTTGCAGCTCGTATTTTTCGCGCCGCATGGTCTCTATCAAAATAGAAAGGTGAAGGATGCCCCTTCCATATACCAGGAATTTATCCTCTGAACCCGTGGGTTTAACCTGCAGGGCGAGGTTTTTCTCGGTTTCTTTAAAAAGCCTGTCGCGCAAATGCCGCGAAGTGACATATTTCCCTTCTTTCCCAAAAAACGGGGAGTTGTTGATGGTGAACAACATGCTCATGGTGGGCTCGTCCACCTTGATGCGTTTCAGGGGCTCCGGGTTTTCCAGATCGGCAATGGTATCCCCAATCTCAAAATCCTCGATCCCGACAACGGCGCAAATATCGCCACTTCTTACGGTCTGCACTTTTTCGCGGTTCAATCCATTGAAAAGGTACAACTCCTTGATCCTTGCTTTTTTGTTTTCATCGCTTTTGCAGAGCGTATAATCTTTACCAACGTCCAGGTCACCGCGCGAAACCCTGCCAATGGCAATCCGTCCGATATAAGGCGAATAGTCGAGCGATGTGATTTTCATTTGCGGTGTCCCTTCATAATATGGTGCTTCCGGGATTTCTTTGAGGATGGTATCCAAAAGGTCAATGATATCTTCCTTGGGGTCGTTCCAATCCGTGCTCATCCAACCGAATTTAGCCGAACCATAAATGGTCGCAAAATTCAACTGGTCTTCCGATGCGTCCAGGTTGAACATCAAATCAAAAACATCTTCCTGAACGATGTCGGGATGGCAATTGGGCTTGTCCACTTTATTGATGACAACGATGGGTTTCAATCCCAGTTCAATGGCCTTTCCAAGCACGAAACGTGTTTGGGGCATAGGCCCTTCAAAAGCATCAACCAACAACAAAACACCATCGGCCATGTTGAGGACGCGTTCCACCTCTCCACCAAAATCGGAGTGGCCCGGTGTATCAATGATATTTATTTTGACGCCTTTATAGGTTACGGAAACATTTTTCGAAAGAATGGTAATTCCCCGCTCACGTTCCAGGTCGTTTTGATCGAGGATAAGTTCGCCGCTTTCCTTGCGGCTGTCAAGTACAACGCACTGATGTATGAAGTTGTCGACGAGCGTGGTTTTCCCATGGTCAACGTGGGCAATAATAGCAATATTCCTTACTGATAGCATATGTTCAAATTTTGAGGGCGCAAAAATAGTCTATTTAATTGGTATCTCGGTATTTATTTTTTTATTGAGAATCAGGGTTTTAATGGGGTTTTAATGATAGAATATTTAAAATATTGGATTTGTCGATTCAAACCCACCATCTGTCGATTATGCCTTTCCGATTAAAATTTCTTCAGTAGCTTTGCAAGAAATCCAAATAAATTGATGGACAAGAAAAAGATATTATTTATTTCGGTACACATTATCGCCTGGGCAGGTTTTATATTTCTCCCCTTTGTTATCTTTGATATTCCGGGGGAAGATGCCTTTCCGAGAAAAAGGGTGTTCAGCATTTTCCTGATGGTCTTCTTTTTCTACCTGAACTATTTCATTTTCATTCCCCGGTTCCTGGCAAAAAGGGAATTCCTTAAATATTCATTGATAATTATTACAAGTTTGATTTTGGTGTTTTTCTCCAATATTATCTATAACAGGGTTTTTGAAATGCCATTTGGAACGGGCATGCAATATGGGATGCGACAACATATGCAAAACAATGATTTTCGGGGAAAAGGCAAACAATGGGGGAAAAAACAGCCCCGGCAAATGCGGATGCGGAGCATGAGGGAAAGGTATGAAAAAGAAGCCCTCACTTCGGCCGTATTTATTGCTTTGCTGCTGAGTACAAGTATCAAGGTAACTCAGGAATGGTACCGGAACGAAAAGGAAAAGCAGGTGATGGAAAAGGAAAAACTGGCCACGGAACTCTCTTTCCTGAAATCGCAGGTCAACCCACATTTTTTGTTCAATACCTTAAATGGAATTTATTCGTTGGCCAATAAAAAATCGGACAAGACCGGAGGTGCCATCGTGAAACTTTCGGAGTTGATGCGGCATATGTTGTACGAATCGGAAAAGGAGATGGTGGAACTTGATAAAGAAATTGCCTATTTGCAGAATTACATTGAATTGCAAAAACTGAGATTGTCAAAAGATTCCCGGGTTTCCTTTTCGGTCGAGGGTGATACGATCGGTAAAAAAACAGAACCCATGCTGATGATCCCTTTTATCGAGAATGCCTTTAAACATGGAGTGGATACGGATGGGGCCAATATCGATGTTTCCATAAAAGTGACAAATAAAGAAATTAAACTGAAAGTTGTAAACAGGATTTCCAGATCGCAGCGCAAGGACGAAAGCAGTGGGATCGGTTTGGTCAATATCAAAAAGCAATTGGAGAACCGCTATCCTGGTAAACACCGCTTGGAGATTGCTGATAACGGGGAAACTTTTAGTGTTGATTTGAGATTGTTGTTTTGAATGATTCAATACTCCAATGCTTCAGTGATCCAATGATCCAATGATTCAAGGATAGAATGATTTAAAGCCACACTTAGCTATTAACCCTTAACGCATAACGTTTATCTTAACACATAACAAACCATGAACTGCATAATAGTTGACGATGAGCCCCTTGCCCGCGATTTGCTGGAAGATTTTGTTTCCAAAACCCCTTTCCTGAAATTGAAGGCCTTATGTAAAAGTGGGTTTGAGGCAATGGAAGCCCTTCAAAAAGAAAAGATCGACCTTTTATTCCTTGATATCCAAATGCCCGATTTGTCAGGGATACAATTGTTTCAATCGCTTACTGAAAAACCTCAGGTTATTTTCACGACAGCTTATCATGATTATGCCGTTGAAGGGTTTGAGCTGGATGCCACCGATTACCTTGTCAAGCCCTTTGCGTTTGAGCGTTTCCTGAAAGCGGCCAATAAAGCCTTTAAAATTTATCATGTCAATAATACCCAAACCGATTCATTAAAACAGACCACTGACAATACCAATCGGGATTTTATGTTCATCAAAGAAGGGACAAGCACGGTACGGATAAACTTGGACGAAATTTTATATGTGGAAGGTTTGAAAGATTATTTGAAAATTTTCGTCAAGGATAAATTCCATCTTACCCTAATGACCCTGAAAGCCATGGAGGCGAAACTGCCCAAAGATAAATTTATCCGGGTCCACCGTTCCTACATCATCGCCATTCCCAAAATCGACACCATCGAACGAAACCGGATCATTATCGGTGAAAAATGGATCCCAGTCGGGGATTATTACAAAGAGGGTTTTCAGGGGTTGCTGGAGAGACTGGGGTAGATACTACCAGTGTCCAACGGATTATAAAAACCCAAGGAAATTATCCTTGTTGATAATCTCGAAAGTTGCATTTTGGTAGGTTCTTAGCCATTCCTTCTGTATTTTTACCTTACGTGGGCTCCATTTAAACTCAAAGCCAAACAGCTTTCCATCACGTTCTTCCACAAAATCCACCTCTTTTTTATCATAGGTGCGCCAAAAATAATTGTTGCTGTATATCTTTTCGTATTCCTGCTTTTTGATTCTTTCCATCACCATGAAATTTTCCCAAAGCATCCCTATATCGTTCCTGTTATCTGTTGCATTGAAATTATTGATAATTGCATTTCTGATTCCATTGTCAATAAAATAATAACGGTTTGTCTTGGTTACTTCTTTCCTGAGATTCCCTGAAAACCCCCCTATCTTTTTTATCACAAAAGATTTTTCCAATAGATCGATATAACGGGCTATGGTTTGCTTTGATAGTTCAAGTGCATTTCCGAGCTCGGACAATGAAACCTCACCACCTATCTGATATGCCAACAACTTTAACAGGCCAAACATTTTATCGGCATTTTTAACCCCATCGACTTCAAAAATATCTTTAAGTAAATATGAATTCCTAAGTTCGGTCAGGTAAGCGACTTTATCGTTTTTGTTGCGTTGGTTCAATGTGTCGGGGTACATTCCAAAAATCAGATAGTTTTCAAGGTTTTGGACAATATCCATCCCTCCAAATTGCTTTTTCAATTCAACAACAGATAATGGGAACAATGTATGGGTAATACTTCTTCCCGTTAAAGGTTCGCCAACTTCGGAAGCCAATTTAAAAGAAGAAGACCCACTGGCTATTATAGATTTCCCATCTAAGCCATCAACCAATATTTTCAGTCCCCATCCAATATTGTTTATCCTTTGGGCTTCATCAATAAATATACAATCATAATCCTGAAATGCAGTCAATATTTTTGATTTGTTCTCTGAACCCAAAACCGATCGTAATTCAATGTCATCCCCCGTGCCCTCAAAAAGCTTCCCTTTAAAGTTCCTCAGTTGCATTTTAATCAATTCGGTTTTTCCGGCCCTTCTTGGGCCATACAATAAACTGACCTTTCCTTTATTTAAAAAGGAATCCTTGTTTTCATAATATCTGGTGAACCACATAATAGAAATTATTTTCCTGCAAAGATAATGCAAAATAATTAATTTGGCAAGTCGAGTTGCCGTATTTAGTTAAATTTGGCAAGTCGAGTTGCCGTATTTAATATAATTCGGCAAGTGCAATTGCTATTCCCCTGGTTTCACCACTTCCACCCATTGTCCGGGCACACGTGCATAA